>DAOTTT010000302.1:0-2264 GCA_034437635.1 Anaerolineae bacterium
ACACCGCGCACGATCTTTTGTCCGATGCACAGTGGTAGCTACACGCGCCAACCATGCTTTCCTCCACCCGCTAAAGACGGGTGGTTTCCAGCAAGGAGGTTTTGATGAATATTATCGACACACTGATAAACGATCTTGCACAGGTGGAAACCGCGCCGGATGCGTTCAACCTGTACGCCGGGGATGCCCCTAACAACGTGCTGCGCCGGGACAACCTACGGCGTTATCTGCTGGATATGCAGGCCAAACAATCGCAGGCGCTCATGGTGATGGAAGCACCCGGTTATCGCGGGTGTCGCTTGACAGGCATCCCCGTGACGAGTCGTGCCGTTATTGCCGAGCATGATTTCTTCAAAACGGGGTATCAACACAGCAGTGATGCCGGGTTTGAGGATATACGCGGGGAACAAAGCGCCACCATCGTATGGAACACGTTAAGCGATTTAGGCCGTCTGCCGTTGATCTGGAATACGTTTCCGTTTCATCCGCATAAGCCGGATCAACCGCGCAGTAACCGCCGCCCACGCAAGCCGGAGACACGGCAAGGCGCGGCCTTTTTAGAGCGCATCATCACCCTGTATCAACCGCGCCAGATTATCGCCATTGGCAACGTCGCCCATGAAACATTAACCACGCTCAATGTGCCCGTTACTAAAGTACGGCACCCGGCGCAAGGTGGCAAAAATGACTTTGTCGCCGGGTTAACCGCGTTGCTTACGCCGGACTAAAGACGTATTCGTCCATTCCCACTGTGAAGATGAGATCAAGCGTTTCATCATCATTGAAGTTTGGCGTAAAGGTCAAGCCAAGCAAGGGGCCATCAACCATCATATATGATGTCACGTCATCATCATCTGTGAACGGCAACAATTCCGCGCTAAATTCACCAAAATCAACGAATAAGCGGCCATCCGTCAACGTGATTGTCAGTTCACCAAGTGCGTCATTGGTATATGTGCCAGTATACGGCGCGACAACCTCAGTATCGACTTCTGTGCCGAGTGTGTCCGGTCGCATGGTAGCTTCCGCCATTTGATCCAAACTTGCTTCAAGCTGTTGTGCGTTAGCATCCGCGTCCACATCATCAAAGACCAAGTCAAACAAGCGTGTGCGTACAGATGCGTTAAAAGCATTTGTCGCTTGGGCGTTGGTGATGACGATCACCCCTAGATCCGCATCCGGCAAGAAGGCGAAGTCAGATGTAAAGCCGAGCGTATTACCCCCATGATCGACCATCGGCAGCCCTTTGTACTCACCGACAAACCACCCTAAACCGTAATCGCTATTCGCGCTAACGGGCACTTGTGGCTCGCGGGTGACGAGCAAATTCTCCACGCTGATAACCTGTGTGCCATCTGGCGTGGTGCCATCGCCCAATTGCATCAGCATATAATCGGCCATGTCTTCCACAGTAGACCAATGGACACCCGCAGGCGCTACCGGGATTAAAACGCCTTCGGTCATGATGTCCAGCGGGTTAAGTGTGCCGTCGAAGCCCAACGCATAAGGCGTAGCATATACGCCGCGTGCAATCACGTCTTCAAAGCGGATCGTGGTATTTTCCATGCCTAGCGGCGCGAATACACGCTCGGTTAACGCCGCTTCGTACCCGGCGAACAAATCGCCATAGGATGCACCCGCTGCTGCCGCTGCCGCATAACCGCCCGTCGCCACCATTTGATTACTGTATTGGAAGGCTTCGCCAAAGTCGGTAAAAACGTCAAACGTCGCCAGTGAGTCAACGACATCTTCCGCTGTTAAGTCATTGGCTTGCAAGATAAATTCAAAGTCGCGGCGGGGCACCCCCGTACACGCACAGACTAAATTCCGCACCGTAATCTGTTCGGAAAGCGCCGCATCCGCCATCGCAAACGACGGTATCAGGTCGATAACGGGGGTATCCCAGGTCATCAAGCCATCATCAACCAACGAAGCCATGAGCGTGGTCGTCAAAGATTTACCCGTAGAACCAATCATGACATGGGTATCGGTAGTCATCGGCTCCCCTGTTTCTAGATCACGCACGCCAAAGGCGGCAGTATGGACGACTTCGCCATTCTGCACGACGGCCACCACCACGCCAGGGATGCCGAACGTATCGAGCAAGTCCGCAGTATAAGTGTCCAATTCCGCAAGCAGTGCATCATCAATCAAGGCGACCGTTGCATCAGTCAGGTTGGCGCGTTGTGTCCCGGTGATGGTAAACCCTGTGTTGATGATGTTCAACTGTGCCGCACGCCGTTGTACTGCGTCCAAACTCCCTT
>DAOTTT010000303.1:0-12868 GCA_034437635.1 Anaerolineae bacterium
CTTGTAACCAAGATACCGTCACCGACTTTTGATCTTGTGCCCGCAGTGGCAGCACCATCGCCACCAGCAACGCCACAATCATGACGATCAAAGTACGTTTTGCTTTCATATTATTCTCCCCTAATTGAATTAAACATGCAGATATACATTACTCAGGCATATCTATCTTTACAATTTTATCGTGCATATTGTTGCGTTGCGCTGGCATAAGTAACTAAATTTTATCTGTGCAATTTCACTAAACATCCTCTAATAATGATAAAATTAACGTCTGAGTGCAGTCGTCAGTGTCATTGTGCAGGCTGCATGAATGATGCCGCTCCTCGCATAACCCCCTGCATTTCTCAGATGATGGATGTAGCCGACTTAGCCACTGCTTATATTTGCCCTTCATAATATCAGAGTGAATTTTATTTTATAAGGAGTGATCTATGAAGCGGTTTGTGATGCTCATGCTTATTGCCATCTTAGCCATCGGCGCTGTTATGGCGCAAGATGATGACATGGGCGAAGACGATATGATGCTACCTGACGTGATCGAATTCTCGCGCACTGGCGTTTTACCGGAAGGTGTTGAGTGGGATGCTGCACGGGAACGTTTTTTAGTCGGCTCATTGAGCGAAGGCACGATCTTCGAGATCAATGATATGGGCGAAATCACACCATTTATTGAAGATGAAGACCTTATTTCCTCTGTTGGCATTCACATTGATGCTGAAAATGACCGCCTCTGGGTGGCTAACTCCGACCGAGCCGTGTTCAGTGGTATGGCGGAAGAACCTAACATCAGCGTTGCTGGATACGATCTTGAAACAGGTGAGCGTCTGCTGCTGGTAGATCTGGGCGAATTCTTCGACAGCCCGATGCAGTTCGTCAACGATCTAACCGTCGATGCAGAAGGTAACGTTTACATAACCAACAGTTTCGCCCCGTTGATCTACCAAGTCACGCCAGAAGGAGAAGCAAGCGTCTTTGTAGAAGATGAGCGTTGGGCAGTAGAAGGCTTTGGCTTAAATGGTATCGTCTATCATCCCGATGGTTATTTACTCGTCACTGCAACAGGTACACAAGAACTCTACAAAGTGCCATTTGATGAAGAAGGCGAGATTACTCAAGTTGAGCTTGACCCCGCTTTTGGTGGTGATGGCATGGTTCTGACAGAAGACCTAGAACTTGTCGTTGTCGGTCGTGCCGAGACAATGAGCGGGCAGGACATCATGATTTATACTAGCGAAGATGATTGGGCAACGGCCACTGCCGAAGGCTTCTACATGACAAAAGGCGCAGCTACTACCATCGCCATTCGTGGGGGAGCGTTCTACTACGTTAACGCCTATCTCAATAGCCCAGGCCAAGAAACCTATGAACTCGTCAAGGTCACCGCGGAAGACATCCGCGAAGGCGACATGATGGACATGGGTGAAGACGAAATGGCCGACCCTGTTGCAACCGAGGAAGCCGACGGCTAGCCTTTTTTAGAAGAACCCTGTATCGTGTGTAGGGCTATCCATCATAGCTCTGCACATTGACAAAACACCTTCCAAAGCTCAACCATCGCCAAAGTATCTAATTCACAGTAACGCAGGAGATTATCGCGCACCTTCTCCACATCTTCAAGCGCAATCTCCCCGTTGATGCACTGCCACCATGTCATGCTAGCAGTGCCACCATCCCCTATTGCCATCGTATCATAACGCAGGTGTGGCGCGAGGACGGGCAACACTTTTTTAATCGACCAACTCCCCTCAAACGCAGGATGCACATAATAGCCTTTGTTGACCACATCACCGAGATCAACCAAGCGTTCGTTTATGTCAGCGAAGAAATCACGCAAATGCCCAAACCGCTCGCCCATTTCACGGTTACGCGCCGCCTCAAAGGATTGATTCCACGCGATAACATGGCCTTTATCCGGCATATTGTGCGCAAGATGATCGGCTAGGTTAGCGGCAGGATCGGCATCATTGTGCGCGAGGTAGTCTACATGGCGGAGTTGTGCGTTGGGCGCATCAACAATGTGAAGCGAATACTGAAAGACAATATTTTCATACGGTGCATAATCGTCAAATGCAGGGACAGCCGAAGCATAGGTTTCATAATCCAAAAACGCCAGCGGATACGTCAAGCTGTTTAAAAATGCCTTGAGTTTTGCCTGTTTGATGATCGGTTGTCCATATTTGACTGCATCAACATATTGCTGTTGTTTATCCGACAATTGATAGTCATCTGGCACATCATACACTGAGAGGATGCCCCTACCCCGTAAATCATCAATCTTTTTTCGGCTGAGGCGGGGTAAATTATAAATTGCGTGTTGGGGTAAATTCGGGTGACAAAGCTCTGGACAGGGACAATCCCCCGGCTTATAGCAAGCATTCAGCCCTGCTGACGATGATTGCTTCGCCACGCGCAAGGCTGCTTGACGCTCTGTACCAATTTGATCTAAAAGCTGGTCAACCGCATCCGTTATTTTTGTCGCTGTCAGAAGATCAACCGCGTTGATCTCGCCTTGTGCCATATAAGCCTTGTTTAGATGCACGATGTAGACATCGCGCACCGGAATGGATGCCATGCAAACCAATTTCTGAAAAGCCGTATCAATGAGATGTTCTTTTTTATAGCCCGATGTCGCTTTCACCTCATAAATATCATAGACATCGTGCGTAGCATCGTAAATTAAACCGTCCGCCCGCGACTCAAACGCGCCATCATCGTATGTTGTCTGCCAAAAAATATCACCATCAGTGTAAAAGGTATCCAGACGATGATTAAGCCAAACTTTCGCGTGAGCTTCTACAACATACCCTTGTTGTGCGCGGTGCTGTTCGGTGGCGCTTATCACTTTGGTGATCGCCCCATGCTTACGTGCCCATAGATGCATCGGGCTAGATTTATAAAGCATGAAATCTGATTTTGTCAACTTGACTTTAGGACTCATTTTCTTGGTGCTTCTTTTTCATGATGCGCTTAATAAAAATGCTGAGGTCGTCAGGATCCGCGGGCTTGAGCAAGATCAAATCCGCCAGCTTGGACTCCGGCAGAACACTTACACCCGATTCCGACGTATGTAAGATAATTGCGGTGGACTTCCAGCGTGGATGATTTTTAATCAGCCGTAAGAGATCAATACCGGATATAGGTCCACCCAAATCAACATCCAAAATAATCACGTTAGGGCGATACTTTTTCATCAAACGCGGTACATCCTTAGCAATGCCAGTCTGTAATGCACGCATACCATCTAGCTCAATAACACGCGCCAGCGTCTCGCGCATAACGACATGGTCTTCGACGATCAACACAACAGGCGCACTCATGCGAATTCTCCTCAAATATGGTATGCCTAGTTACACTTTAATTTTAGCACAGTTACCGTACAGTAAATGTGAAAACCTTAATACATCCTTAGCGCACGATCACATCAACAAGTGCCTCAACGAGTATTTCTTTGCCGTATTGCGTCAGATGGATGCCATCACCCCGTATGATGCCGTTAGGGTTATCACCAAAATAGGTGTCAAACATTGCCCTTGTACCAGACTCAATGCCGATAACATCAAGCGCGTTAAACAAATTGCGTCCATACTGCACGATTAAATGAGAGTCAACTTCGATAGAATCAAAGAGTGCTTGTGTATCGAAGCAAGTCACCTGTTCTAATGCCCCACTTGGCGCACATGCCTCCGCTAGAGCCGCGTTGTAGTGGTCGATATTCTCTGGTTGCAACGCGACATCCGCGCCTTGAGTAAATAAGGCAAAATAATTGTCCATTCGCAGCGGTCAGCCAATAGTTCCTCATAGGTTGTTGTATCACTGTACACCACTTGGGTTGGATCAAGGCGAGATGGCACGCCTAAAAAGCTAGCGATTACACTACGATCGTACACGGCCAACGCGATTTCATTCTCATCAAATGCTGAACGAAAGTAAGTGGCTAACGGTTCTGTGCGCACAACAGGAAAGCCATGCCCTGGTACCTCAAAAACACCGATCCCATAGCTGATTGAATCGCCTACAAGCGACATACAACGTGCAGGTGATGGCGCTGTAAATGCCGTTTGTGTCGCTTGCACATTATTAACCAACGCTGTTGCTGTGGCTTCAGGTGGCGTGGGGATGCGTTGCTGTGCTGATGATGCCTAGAGCAAATAGGATCAGTAAAAATAGTATGCGTATCATAAAGAATCTCCACAGTTAAGCAAATTGCATCGTCTTGCTTGATATGTCATTTTACAGCATACTAATGACAGTGAGATGATATGGAATAGGTCAATATGCGCGAAGACCCGCTAATAGGCAAACAAATAGACCGTTACAAGATCGAAAAACTCATCGGCAGTGGCGGTATGGCAAGCGTTTACCGAGCAGTCGATGTCTCACTTGGCCGTACAGTCGCCATGAAGATTATTCATCAAAGCATTGCGCTTTCAGGCCAAGGGTTAGACCGCTTTAAACAAGAAGCCAGCGTCATTATTGCCTTAGAGCATCCGCATCTCGTCCCTGTGTACGATTTCAAGGTCGATCAAGATCCGCCTTACATTGTTATGCGCTATCTTAATGGGGGCACGGTGGCCGATGTCATCAAAGAGCATCAAGTCGTCCCCTTGCCAGAGATTGCACATATCCTAAACCAAGTTGCCGGTGCATTAGACCATGCCCATAAAAAGAATGTAATCCACCGCGATATTAAGCCCTCCAACATTATGATCGACAAAGAGGGCAATGCCTTTTTAACCGACTTCGGCATTGCGCGGATTTCCGGCACAACCGGCATGACCGCTACTAGCATGTCCGTCGGCACACCGGGCTATATGTCCCCGGAACAAGGCCAAGGGGAGAATGTTGATCATCGCACCGATATTTACGCGCTCGGTGTCATGGTGTTTGAGATGGCGACGGGCAACCCACCCTACACCAGCGGCGATCCGTTTAGCTTGGTGCTCGCCCACATCACCAGGCCGATACCCTCCGCACATGAGTTTAACCCGAACTTGCCCAGAGATTTTGATATGGTGATGCAACGGGCGCTCGCCAAAGCCCCCGCCAATCGCTATAACTCGGCCTTAGCACTAGCCCATGACATCGAAATGCTCGCCGGGGGGCGTGCCATCGCCGCCGCAACGCCGACGGTACTCAAACGCATTGCGGAAGACTCCGCGATCCCTTCCGATACCAATATGTCCATCGCTAGCGCCAGCCCAACTACCCAAGTGGCCGGGGGCACACAGAAAACAAATCGCTCTTGGGTGACTGCGGGGATTATTGGGACGATTATCGTGCTGATACTCGCCGGGATTGGGCTTTTTGTCCTCAGCCAAGGAGATAGCGATCAATCAGGCATCCAGACGGAGACCGCAGTCGCCTTAGCACAACAGGAAAACGAAACCCAAAGCGCCATCATCGCGCTAGAACACGCCACTAGCACCGCAGAAGCCCAGAATGCACAAGCTACACAGACGGCAGATGCCCTTAGTATGATCGTGGCGAACGCCCAAGCCGCCACGCAAGACGCAATCGACGCGCAGATTGCAGCTACGGCAGAACGCGAAAATTTGATCGCCACCAATACCGCCCTCGCCTTGACAGATCAAGCCGTCGTTGCACAGTTAACGACGCAAGCCGAACTACAATTAACCCAAGCGGCCAATGCGCAGGCTACACAAACCCAGCAAGCAGATAATGCCAACGCAACCGCCACACAAAACGCCCTTAACGAAGCGGCTACAGCCACACAGCAAAGCATCAATTTACAAGCCACACAAGATGCCATTGTGCAAGCCACGCAAACCCAACAAGCCGATGATAGCAACGCAACGGCGACACAAGATGCTATCAACGCGGCGGCGACCAGTACACAATCCGCACAAAACACAGCGATAGCCCAAGCCGCGACCGCCACCCAAGCCGCACAAGCGACCAATCAACAAGCGACAGCAGTTGCACAACAGACTCTCGCAGCAGGCGAAACCGAAGTTGCTGCGCGTGCTACCGACGTGCAAGCCACCATCAACGCACAACTGACGATTGTTGTCCAGCAAGCCAGCACCCAAGCCGCGTTGAACCGTCAGGCGACCCTAGCAGCCCGCCCCACCGCAACCTATACGCCATCCAGCACCGCACAGAATATTGATTATGGCGAAGTCGTCCAAGAGCGGGTTTCTGATACCGATGAAACGCTGTTTACGTTTTATGGTCGTGCCAATGAGCATGTGACTATTTCATTGGAGAGCGCGGACTTCGACACATTCCTTACGCTGTCTCAGGAGGACACCGTTTTAACCAGCGATGATGATGGCGGTGATGGCCTCAACTCCCGTATTCAGTCATTCGTCTTGCCCCGTAACGATACGTACACTATCCGGGTGCAATCTTACA
Source organism: Anaerolineae bacterium (assembly GCA_034437635.1). GTDB lineage: Bacteria > Chloroflexota > Anaerolineae > Aggregatilineales > Phototrophicaceae > J038. The sequence continues at coordinate 6,376 of DAOTTT010000303.1, forward strand.
GCGGCGAATATAGTGGGTCTTTCTCCCTGGGGCTTTACATTATGGAAGAATGTCCCGGCGTGTTTGTATCGCGCTTGATCCCCGGTGACTTTGCCCGCGTTGTGCCAGATGATGAAAGTAATCGCCTGCGTAGTGGCCCCGGCACCAGTAACCGACAAATCGACCGTATTCCATCAGGGGGGTTCTTCCGTGTGTTGGATGGGCCAGTCTGTGCAGATGGCTTTGCTTGGTATCAAGTCAATTATAACGGCACAGTCGGTTGGACAGCCGAAGCCGATGATGAAGAATACTGGTTAGAAGTGTGGGATGAAGACCAACAACCCGTGTTACTAACGGGCGGCACAGGCCAATCTGACGGTCGGCGCATGGCACCAGGTGAATTCCAAGTAGAATATTATTGCGAAAATCGCGGTTATAGCACCAGTAACGATAATAACAATTGGTATTGTACGCAAGGCGGATCTCGCGTGGATACGCTCACACAAGCTGACTTTGACCAAATTTGCCGTGATACATATGGTAGGGCGGATGCCTTCGCTTTACAAGATGGCATCAGCTCAATCCCAGCTTACCGCTGGCAATGTTACGGTTATGGCAACTAACGCCGCTTGAACAAGCCCCAAATCGCCTGCAAGATGCGCACAAACAGTGGTTTGGGGTCATCTTCCCCGCGCACCCAAGCGGAAATCACCAGCCATTTACCCGGTTCATCTGCTTGACGGGCAACGATGTGCACGTTGCGCCCTTTAATATCCTTGATGAACCGGGTATCGCCGTCATCTTCAAGGAATGAATCGTCAGGTCGTTTGACCGTCTGCACAACCATCTGCTGCGAAATGCGCCGCAGCTTAAGCCGCTCAATGGCATGGTTGGTAAAAATAACATTCTGTAGCTCTCTCTGCATTACCCTACCCTTTGTATTGTTGGCGCACCCATTCATAGGCAACCACAGCCACAGAAACTGCGACATTCATCGAACTTAACTGACCAAACATCGGCACATGCACCGCATATGCACAAAATCCAGCATAGCTTGTGGGATGCCGTGCCGTTCTGCCCCGACGATAAACGTTACCTCATCCGGTAAAACGACATCATAAACACTACGCGAAGCCGATATAATCTCGATGGCAACGCAAGTCCCCCAACGGGCCGCCTGTGCCAACCTTGCGCGACTTGTCGGCGATGTCGCTAACTTACAACCTGATGACCATCGGCTAGATGTAGGAATTGGCGGGCGTTTAGCCTTAGCTGATATCATGCTGCCGGACAATTTACCTTGGGCGGCCAAGCTCTTCTACCGGGAGATGAGTACACCGTTGGGCGTGCCTTTTGCCAATTTCGTCAACCTTGCAACGTATCGCTCACAATTAGCCGTCGCCGGGTTCACACAGATCACAGTGGCGTTCATGAAGACTGGGTTTTTCCTGAATATGCAGCTTTTATCAAGCGCCATTACGCCAGTCACCATACAGGTTATCCAGATGCTGACTGGCGCAAGCTCACGGCGGGAGGCACCTTTTTTGACTGGTTACATCAGTATGGATGGCTACGCTATGCGATCATCCACGCGCTAGCGCGTTAGCACCAACACCAATAAGACAATCGCTAACACGCTCAAAAACGTCAAGACACCTACCAATATGCGCGTATCAAACCCCTGGATTGTCGCCGGGAGAATGAATGGATTTTGTTTTTGTGCGGGTTTCGGCAAATCAGGCTCACTTGTCGGCAGCGTATCAGCATCAGCAATGGGATTAGTCGGCTGTTGTGGCAGTTCTGGCCGTTTCATCAACATGGATACACCGGCATCTTGTAAGCGGTTTTGCCCCCGCACAAACCCGACATTAGTATCCAGATCAAGAATATCCACGTCTGTATCTTTACGCGAGCCAATGTAAACAACCACAACTGAGATGTTGTCCATCCCGCCGCGTTCATTCGCTTTTTTAATCAGATGATCGGCAACAAATTGTGATTTTGTCGTCGTCAACAAGTATTTTGCAATTTCGTCGTCGTTGAGATGTCGCGTCAAACCGTCAGAGCATAAGAGTAAAATATCGCCCGGCTTGACCTTCCCGACAACAACATCAGCTTCAACTTCTGGCCGACCGCCAATGCTGCGCGTCAACACGTTGCGCCGGGGGTGTACCGCCGCTTCTTCCGGGGTCATCACGCCTGCCCGTACCCGGTCGCCCACAAAGCTATGGTCAAAGCTAATTTGCTCCAAAGTGTGGCTACCGCTACGCAAAATATAAGCTCGGCTATCCCCTACCCATGCGACACTCAGTTCATTTTTGCGCAAGACAGCACAAACTAAAGTGGTCGCCATGTGCCCCGCTGCAAGTCGCTCCCAGGCTGCCGCATGTACGGCTTTGTTTGCCTCTTTAAGCGCGTGGAGTAACCCCTGCTCTGGCATACTTTGCGGGTTTTCCGCCATAAATTCATAGAAGGCTTCGCTCGCGGTATCTGCGCCCAACTTACTGGCGACTTCGCCGAACGACTCCCCACCTACACCGTCAGCGACGATGAATAAGCGCCCGCCCTTTTCTTCATACGCTACATCCGGGAAGTTGCGGATCGTATCTTCGTTGACTGGACGCGAACGGCCAACATCAGTATTACGCCCAAAGTCAATTTCATCATAACTCATACCAAAATTCCCTCAATGATGCTCATGTCAAAACCTTAAACACAAATGTCGTCGCACCAATCTGTATGACATCGTTTTCTACCAAGCTAGTTTGCCCGCTGACACGGTGTCCGTTGACCCAAGTTCCGTTTTCGCTCCCAAAATCATACATGATGAACGTTAACCCAACTGAACTGGGTTCGAGCTTAATGCGTGCATGGGGGTCTGCGACAAGCTCATCATCTAATTGTACATGACAGCTTTCTTTTATGCCGATCAGCGCATTCCTACGAACGACATAATATTGCCCAAATAACACAGAAGGCTTGACGATGAACAGATAGCCGATCATATCTTGCGAGTTCGCCGGTTGGCCTAGTTGCGTCACATCGGCGTTGCGATAGTAATTCGGGCGGTTGGCACGGGGTAGGCTGCTGTCTGTCTGGTCGGTCATCATGGTGCCCTTACGGATAAAGTATTTTAAAAACGAAGTAATGGTCACCTAGTTGGATGGCATCATTCTCTTGGACTACAGTCCATTCAGAGATGCGCGTCTGATTAACAAACGTGCCATTAGGCGTGCCGAAGTCGAATAGCGAAAAGACAGGCTGCCCACTCTCATAGGTCAGGCTTAGACGCACATGCTGACGCGAAACACGGCGGTCATTAATCAGCACATCCGCATCTTTGCGTCCAATAACCTGCCCAGGCTCCACACGAAACACCCGACCACGATTTTTAAGTGGGCTGCGCACAATCAATAATCCCAGGGGGGGTTCTCGGCGAACGGTGATTGTTGGCGCTTCTTGTGTATCGCCTTTCGTCATCACAATTTACCTTAATTTTATCAACATAATTCCATCATACAACAACTAAGGAAAAGGTGGCAAAAGGCTATTTTGTATTCGGTCTATAAAATGTTAGAATAAAATTAAATTTGGAAAGCGTTCCACAGGTTTATTTATGAAAGTCCCAACAATTAAAGATGTCGCACGCGAGGCGAACGTCGGTGTTGGTACCGTTTCACGGGTCATCAACAACAGTCCGCGCGTAAGCGACGAAACCCGGCAACGGGTCTTAGAAGTTATAGATTCTTTAGGTTTTAAGCCCAATTTAGCCGCCCGTCAACTCTCTAAAGGGAAAACGCACAACATCGGCGTGTTATCGCCGTTTTTTACATTGCCTTCCTTTTCAGAGCGTCTTGCAGGTATTCAAACCGCTCTACAAAATACAGAATACGACCTGGTATTACACAGTATCAATTCGCTGGACGACTTCCGCGAAAAAGTAGAAATGCTGCTTGGTCAAAAGCGCGTGGACGGCCTCATCTTGCTCACCCCACCGACGATAGATCGCACAATATGGACGAGTAACCCGACGTTGCCCGTCGTCATAGTAGATAGTGAACAAATGGACATGCACCCCAGAATTATGATTGATAATGTCGCTGGTGGGCGTATCGCGACGGATTACCTTATCAGAAATGGTCATACAAAAATTGGTTTTTTAGGCGACTTACTCAACAATGATTTTGGTTATCAAACGACCGCTCAACGTTATGAGGGCTTCCGTCAGGTGATAAACCACGCCGGTTTACCAGAAAACGCCATATGGTATCGCTTTGGCGAACTCAGCTACCGCAGTGCGCAACAGCAAGCCACAGATTTACTATCACAGGATGACCGACCAACGGCAATATTTGCCACAAGCGATATGAAAGCCTATGAAGTCATCCGCACAGCCGATAATTTAGGCTTACGCATACCGGAGGACATCGCCATTATCGGCTTTGACGACATCGAAACAGCCCGCTATATGAAGCTAACCACCGTGCGGCAACCCCTCATGGAAAGTGGACAACTCGCGGCGGAATGGGTCGTGGAATGGTGCGAAACAGAAGAAACCCCGCCCCTACAACCGCTGCGACAACCTTTAGAAATCATAGAGCGAGCGACAGTATAAGACGTGGCACAAACACGCGACACCGGGTTCTGGGTCTTAGTAGCGACCATCTCTGCTGCAAGCATGGCATTTATCGCGCAGGGTGCGCTCAACGTGGCATTAGACGCTATCCAAACTGACCTAGACGCTGATGGCGCGGACTTATTGTGGATTGTCAACACATTTCAGCTTTTGTTAGGCGCTTTGCTGCTTGTCGGTGGATCCCTGGGCGATCATTATGGGCGAAAACGTATTTATATGATCGGCATTGGCGTTTTTACGGTGGCCTCCATCGCATGTGGTCTAGCACCCAACACGCCAACCTTAATCGCAGCACGCGGTTTACAAGGTATCGGTGGCGCTTTGATGGTGCCGGGGTCTTTGGCTATTATATCAGCCTATTTTGATAGCGACTCACGCGGTCAAGCGATCGGCACTTGGGCCGCCTTCACGACGATGACCTCAGTCGCCGGCCCCATCATCGGAGGGGTCTTCGCGGATATAGGCTTTTGGCGCGGGATATTCTTTATCAATGTACCCTTAGCCATCGTCGCGCTTTATGTGCTCATGAAGCACGTACCAGAAAGTAAAGATGAAGAAGCTGCCAAAAAGTTGGACATCGTCGGCGCGGTTATCATCACACTCAGCCTAGCCGGGATCGTTTTCGGCGCACAAGAGATCGGTCGCGCCGGGATTGAAGGATTTAGCAACCCTCTTTTAGTCGGTGCGCTCTTACTCGGTGTCTTAGGGATTGGGGTATTCATATGGTACGAAAACCGAACACCCCACCCAATGATTAACCTCTCCTTGTTTCGATCGCGCACATTTTCCGGTGCAAATTTGTTGACACTATTTTTATATGGTGCGCTGGGCGGCGCATTGTTCTTCTTACCGCTGAACTTGATCCAGGTGCAGGGGTACGATGCGTCCATTGCGGGGTTGGCTAATCTGCCGTTTTCCGTGTTACTCATTGCCATGTCACGGTGGGCGGGCGGTTTGGTTGATAGCATCGGCCCACGTTTGCCACTCATCGGTGGGCCAATTATCGTTGGCTTCGGCTTTTTGGCGCTATCGCTTCCAGGGATCACAGACGGTGCAAGCGATTACTGGACAACCTTCTTCCCTGGTATCGTCTTGTTTGGCTTTGGCATGGGCATCGTTGTATCTCCACTGACAACAACGGTTATGGGATCTGTACCTCAGCATAACGCGGGCATCGCCTCTGGCATCAACAACACAATGTCACGGGCTTCTGGCGTTTTAGCCGTTGCGCTGATGGGCGGTGTCGCGCTCTTATTTTTCCAGAACACGTTAAACACAGACCTGGAAACGCTCAACTTAGACACACAGACACAAGCGATATTACAAGAAGAGTCTGACAATCTCGCCGGAATGGAAATCCCCGCATATTTAGACGAAACAACCACCGCAAATGTTCAACAAACTATCGATCAATCTTTTGTGGATACGTTTCAGCTTATTATGCTCATTGCAGCGGTTATGTGCTGGTTAAGCGCGTTGATGGCCTATCGCCTAATTGATAAACGCCTTGAACCGCCGGAAAGCGTCATGCGGCAACCGACCGACAATGTGCTATCCGAGCAGGATGAGCAAAGCAAATAACACAATAACAGCGCCGGAAGCCCGGTTGATCCACCGCCACGAGACACTCACGCCAAAGCATAGGGTCAACCATCATAACGCCAAGCCTAAAAACACCCCGCTAAGTAACCCGGTGCGGCGACCATCACGGAACGTCCGCTGGATAACCAACATTCCGATGGGGCCAACCGGCGCAGCGATGGAAAGACCAATGAGGCTACTACTTAGCAGTAAGTTGAAGATGCTCTATCATTATTTACTCTTTACACATTCTGGTTGATTTAACTTGAAAATAGCACCGACACCACGCGATGTCAA
>DAOTTT010000304.1:0-9526 GCA_034437635.1 Anaerolineae bacterium
GCACCGCGACGACTTTATCCTTCTCGTTCTTGCTCATCACGACGATAGCATGTGCGCCGCGTAGACGGCGCACCGCCAAGCGGACAATCTCCGTCAGGTTACGCCCGGCCCCGGCATGGGCGAAGCGTTCGATCAACTGTACGATAACCTCAGTATCCGTATCGGAGGCAAAGGTTACGCCTTCCGCCGTCAGTTCTTCGCGCAGTTCTAGGTAATTTTCCACAATGCCATTATGCACAACGACGAAATCGCCATCCATGCTGATGTGTGGGTGGGCGTTATGCTCGGCGGGTGCGCCATGTGTCGCCCAGCGTGTATGCCCAATGCCGATTGTGCCTTCGATAGGGTCTGCATCGACCCGCGCCCGTAAGTTGCTCAATTTACCGACATCCCGCCGGATATGAATATCGCCGTTGAGGACGGCAACACCTGCCGAGTCGTAACCGCGATATTCTAGCCGTTGCAGGCCGTCTAAGATGATGGGGGTTGCATTTTTACTGCCGATGTAGCCGACAATACCGCACATAAGCGCGTTCTCCGTTTCAGTTGATTGATGCAAGGGAAACGGACGTGCCATGCCGCACGACGCATGACCACGTACCTTGAGCGATGATGCTCAAAATCCACTTGCGCTCTGCTTGTGCCAACAGTCACCCGTTGTTTTTCACAGATCGCTTTTGTTGTGCGGGGATATAAGACAAAGGATGGTGGATACACCCTGACGGCATCCGCTGATCTCTCGATTTTAGGCTAATCGCCCTAGGCATCGTGTCGAAACGATGCAACCGTCACCTCGTCAACTTATGCGCTTATGGCATAAGTCCTTGCGCTATCTCAGTCCCCGAGACCGTGCCGATACAATCTCCTCATTTGACCTAACGATGGCCGCAGTTTAGCGCGTTTAATGCAGGAAATCAAGAGCCAGCCAAGGCATAGCACCGGCTCTTGTTGATCTTAAATTGCGTAATCAAACTCGATCTGCGCGAAGATGGAATAACCGCGCCCATGCCGGGATTGAATGATATGTGGGCGATCCGCATCATATTCTACCTTGCGGCGTAAATTGCGAATGTGGTTGCGGACTAAGGCCGTATCCCCCACGCCATCCGGGTAATTCCATACCCCTGCGAGTAACTCTTGGGTGGTGAGCCATTTCTTCGGCGCGTGGATGAGGTACGACAACAGATCAAACTCGATGCGCGTTAACGCCACTTCACGATCATCCACAATGACCTTGCAGGTATCCGGGTTGATGCGCATTTGCGCGTTGAATTGTTCGCTCAGGTTAGCGCGGCGCAAGTGAGCGCGGATGCGGGCAGTCAATTCTTTAACGGCAAACGGCTTACGGATGTAATCATCTGCGCCTGTTTCCAGTGCTTTAACAGCCGTATCAATATCTTGCTGTCCCGTCAAAAAGATAATCGGCGTATCGGCTGTACGGGGATTTTGCCGCAGATGATCGCACAAGGCCAAGCCGTTCATATCGCCTTTTTCTGAGAACGCCAGATCAATTAAAAACAGGTCAAAATCTTCTTCTTCGATCAAACTCAGGACATCGCTTACTTTTGATAAGCTCGTCACATCATAATCTTCTTCTTCAAGGATGACACTAACCATTTGCAAAACGGTGCTGTCATCATCGGCTATCAACAATCTATACATGATTAGCAAATCCCATCGTTTGTGAATCAACCATCTAGACAAAGTATAAGCTTTTATTCCTGACAAGGAATGCTTTTTCTCCGAAAAGTTTATGAATTTTGCATATGGTGTAAAGGGCGCATAGTGCGCCCTTGATGAGAGATCGTTATGAGGGGATCATGTAGCCCACACCATGAATGGTGCGGATGTAGCGACGTTCAGGGTCTACTTCAATTTTAGCGCGTAAGTTGCGGACATGCGCCCGCACGAGGTCCGGGTCACCGGCATCTTCAGGATATTCCCATACCGCTTGTAATAGATGATTGAGCGATAACGCTTGATCGACATTTTCCATAAAGTAGCGCAACAAACGGTGCTCCGTCGCGGTCAATTGGATGACGTTATCCTGAATAATCGCTTGGTAAGTGTCGGAGTCCAACTGCAAATTACCCACATTGAGCTTGCGCGTTGGCTCTTTGCTGCGTGCGCCCCGGCGCAACAGCGCATACACCCGCGCCCGCAGTTCGGCCAGTTCAAACGGCTTGATGACATAATCATCCGCGCCTGCGTCCAGCCCCTCTACAATGTCATCGGTCGAGCCTTTCGCCGTGAGGAAAAGAATGGGCAACGCGATAAAGCGCGTGTCGTTTCGCACAGTACGGCATACACTGATCCCGTCCATCTCCGGCATAATGATGTCGAGAATCATGAGATCGGGCTTCTTCTGCTCCAAATAGTCAAGGGCTTTAGCACCAGAGTTCACCGTCTTGACATCAAAACCCTCACGTTGTAACACACGCTGTAATGTCCCTAAAACATCTGGATCATCGTCTACAGCTAAGATATGTGCCATAATTTAAAACCTTTCAATTTCGCCCGATAGTAAATTCATTATCTTCATTTTTCGCATAAAGTACAAACCAGTACGCCCACAAGATAGCATATATAGGAGTGCATCGAAATGCGCTCACCGCCTGCAACCTATAGCCACGCTTTCTGTGCGTTCTACCGCACACCCCCCTATTCATGGTAGACGGGTAATATCACCTCAAATGTAGTGTAAATACCCTGCTCACTGCTCACGGTAATATCCCCACCGACGCTTTCCACCATTTCCCGGCTGATGTGCAGCCCCAAGCCCGTCCCTTCGCCTACAGGCTTTGTCGTGAAGAACGCACTAAAGATTTTCGGTTGCAGCACCGCCGGGATGCCCGGCCCGTTATCCGTGACGGATACCCGCACCTGATCGTTTGCCGTATCGTGCTCTGCACGAATGTCAATCATCGGTTGGGGGTGCTCAAACAGTGCATCAAAGGCGTTCATCAGCAAATTAAGCCAGATGTCGTCCAAGCGCCCTTTGACCGCCTTCACAGGCGGCAGTGGCTCGTCCGGTAAATGCAGATTAAGCGTAATCTTGGCATGTTCAATGTGCGCTTGCAGCAGCGAGAGAATACCACGCAAGCTATCGACCAAATCAATGTAATCAACACCGTTTTCACCATCCGACGGGCGAGCAATCGCCAATAAGCGCCGGGCGACATTGGCCGCCCGTTTACCCGTGCGAGCAATCGCCTGTAGCGACTCGCGCCGGGGTGATTCCGGCGGTTCATCAAGCAGCATCAATTCTGTATCGACAATAATTGTCGTCAACGGATTATTCATCTGATGCGCCACAACGGACGCAAGTTCGCCCATAGCGGAAAGTCGCGCCGTCTGGATTAAGCGGCGCTGTGCGGCTTGTAATTCGGAAAAACTGCTCTCCAAGTCGTGTATCAAGCGGGCGTTTTCCAGTGCGATAGCGGCTTGGCCGACAATCGCCCGCGCCAGCACCGTTTCCCGCTCATTGAAGATACGGTCAATGTTCGTCGCCGCGAAGACGACGAAGCCTTCTACCAGCCCATTACGGATCAATGGAATACCTAATAGCGAACGTGCATCGGTGTGCTGCAACAGATGCGTCCCGGCCTGATTGAGTTTACCTGTGCCAGCACGCACCTCTATCGTCTCGCGTGCTTCCACGACTTGCTGTAGATAGGGCGCGTCGTTCAGATCAATATAGGGTAATGGCGGGTTAAGCCAGCTCGCGCCACCGATGCGCACCATGACGCTTAAGGTCGCGTCACCGCTCAACGGCAGCGAGACATCCGCCCAATCACCGCCGACCAAATGTAAAAGTGCGTGCAAATTCTCGCGCATACCATCGCTCAAGCGCCCATCGGTATTGTTCAACAACCCGGCGATAATCTGCAAAGCACCGGCTTGCAGACGCGCCTCTGTTTCGGTATCCAGCATATCGTCAGGCGCGTTTACATAAAACACGCGCACCACGCCCAAAAGACTATCGTCCGTGATGACTGGCACCACCAACATGGACGCAACCCCTAGTTGCTTCAACCAATTTTTGATCCTGGCATCTTCCGCAGTCGCCCGATGCACCCAACCGATACGATTGGCCGCGATGAGCGCCCGTAATGCGGAAAATTGATCCGGGCGTATCAACGGCCCCCGGCCAGCCGGCCAACTGCTATCGTCATACCGTGCCGCCGTTTCGAGGCGATTTGTTTGACGGTTCCAGTCGTAGATCTGGATATGATTCACCTGCAAGGTCTGCGCTAACTGCACGCAGATATTGCTCAGGGCATCATCTAAGGTTAACGTTTCGTTGAGCGCCTGTGTCGCACTGATGAGCAACTCCAGATCACGATTACGCGAGAGGCTTTCGCTGTGTGTGCGGGCATTGCGGATCGCCACAGCCGCGAATGAGGCTAAGTTTTCCAGCAATTGGCGATGATACTGCGTAAACTCTTTGCCACCAGCGTGATTGTTGACCCCTAAAACGCCGATCACCTCACCGCGTAGAATAATCGGCACATACAGCAACGCGCTGACAAAAAAACCCGTCTTTACCTTATAGGGGCCGCTTTCGCCCACCAGCACAGAGCGCCCGGTGTGCATCACTTGCCCGGCGATTGAGTCGCGCGTTTTGATGCGGAAGTTCTGCGCGACTTCGACATCCATGCCTACCCGCGCCCGTAGATATAACTCGTCGCCCTCCGGCAACAAGATCATGCCTTCGTCGGCTTCCGTGAGCGACCGCGCCGCGTCCACCACGCGGTTAAGCACTTCGCTGAGGTCGAGCACTTCCGCCAGAGATTTACTGAGCATGAACAAGGTGTTAATCTCATCAATCTGGCGAATAGCGGCGGGGTCATCGGTGTGCGGTGTTAAAAGCCCGGTGTCTGTCTCTACGGATACGCCCAAGACCAACGCCAACGCCTGCCGCACCGCCGTTGAATTCACGCTGTCCAACGTCCTGACATCGACCTGTGAAGCAATTGATTGGGCAGTGCGGTCGAGCGCCAACGCGATCACCGGGGTGGTTGTCGCTTCCACAACCGCCTTGACCGTCACATGCCCTTCTTCGCGGTCGATCATGGCAGCATCAACAATGATGACATCAAACGGATGCGCTTGTAGGCTTGCCATCGCGTCGTAATGGGTGTGTGCATTGTGAATCAAAAATCGCGCAGATGACAATGCCCGTTCAATCGGTTGGATGACATCATCATCACGGGCAACAAGCAACAGAGCGTATCCATCTTGCATCATCGTTTGTCCATTATTTTTTACTCAGGCGATCTAAGCGTGAGGCCAAGTCATCGCTGACCGATTGCGAGTCCGTCGCTAAGCCCTTACGATCATCGGCTGCCATTTGCGAGCGCAGATTATCCTCGCGTTGGCGTATCGCTTCGCCGAGCATATTCATGCGCTTTTGCGCGTCATCAATGACGGTACTCATCCGGGCATTGGCCGCTTGGATGTCGTCAGCCTCCGGGATATTTGTAGGCGCTTGTTGCGGCGGCGTAACATCCGACTGCGGCAAATCCACCTCTGATAAGGTCGCATCAAGCTGATTCACCTGCAAGATCAATTCTTCCGCCACCCGTTGATGCGTCTCTAAGTCCGCCCGCATCATCTCTACGTGCTGTGCTTTGCGCTGCACCTTGGCGATCAAATGCCGGGCTAGCGCCTCTTTGCCCTGGCTGACTGCACGGTCAGCTTGGGCATCCAACGCGGCGATTTCGTCTTCCTGGTCGTTGATCTGCTGTTGGAGCTTTTCCTCATAGGCGACTGCCTGATTAATACGCTCTCGCAGGCCTTCAACGGTGGTCGGCAAGGGTTCCGGGCGTTCTTGAGGGCGCGGGTTGCGCCCGGTCACGTCGTCCACCATGCCGCTGACTTTGGCTCTTAGTAATGTGTTAAGTTTATCAAATAAGCTGCTCATACTCGTTATTTTATAGGCTATTTGGGCAAAGCTGCAACTCTCCTAACCAAATTCAGACGCACACCCCATCCCAGGCCAAGCGATACAGAGTCAGTTTGCTTTCGCCACCGGCTGCCGCCGACGCGGATTCATGCAGCATACACAGGCGCGGGTCAGTCAGGTTCGCACCGGGAATTTGCCAGTCGAACGCGAGGAGGTGCATCACACCTTGCGCCTGCATAAATGCCCACAAACCATCAGGGTCATTGATGAGATCAACGATCTCCGGCGTGACCAACCCGGCAATATCCACCACCGGACGCGGGGCGAAGTACCCCACCGCGCCGATGTCATATGTCGCCAAGAGCGCATCATCGGGCACATTCTCCGCAATCCATTGCGCCTGTGCGACCTGTTCATTATTGATAAAGGTCACATCCGCCCGGTAAAAGCCGGGGCCTTGTATCACGCCAAACGACAACAAAATCACCGCCGCGCTTACACTGAGCGTCAACGGCAGCACGCGCCCCAACAGGTTAAAGCGCCCCCATGCCACCAATTGCGCCGTGCCGATCACACCGATGACGATTAAGCCCGGCAAGGCCGGGATGACGTAGCGCCCGTGTTGATACGATGCCGGGAGCCGCGCCGCATACAGCATAATTAAGCCCGCCGCCCAAGTCAGCGGCAGCCAATACACCGCCCGCCGTCGCAACGCCCACACACTAAAGACGATCATCCCCGGTATGAGCAGGGCTTGCCCGCCGGGGGTAATGGGCAGGATCATATCACCAACGCGCTGCAAAAATGATTTGGATTCGATAATCGGCAGATGTTGGGCTTGCTTGGCCGCTGATGTGTTCGGGAAAATGCTATCGTTCAACGACAAATTCAGCAGTAAATACGGGATGAGCGCCACCACAAACGTCCCCAACGCCGCACCGCCTAAGCGCAGCACACGCGCCCGGTCGATGCTCAAGGCAACGATCACCCCGGCGAACCCGGCGACTAACGCGCCTTCCGGCCTAGCCGCGACAATGAGCGCCGTCAGCAGGCCAAAGCCAACCCCACGCACAACGCCCCCCTGTGCTGGTGCGATCAGCACTTCGCGCCAAGCGAGATACATCATACCGAGCGTCAACGCGCAGAAAATGATCGTTTCCATCCCGGCAGCCGCCGCCCACACCAGATGCCATGACAACACCAAACCAACCCCGGTCAACCACGCCGCCAACGGTTGAAGCGGCAAGACTAAGGCCGTCATCCGTGCGCCGATGATGCCCACCACTGCCAACGCGATCAAGCCGAGGCCGTGCGTCCACAGCATATAATCGGCGTTGAGCGCGTAGCCTGTCGCCAGCAGCACCGTGTACAGCGGCGATGTCGATGCGCCGCTTGGCTCACCGGGGACGAACGCCCATTCGCCCGCTTCGGCAACGTTGCGAGCATATACTTGATGTATCCAACTGTCATCCAGCGGAAAGCCGCCCGGCGATACCGTCAGATACAAGGCCATGACCGCCGCCGCGCAGAGGACAATCACCCCATCGCGCAAGCGGTGACTTCGAGCGAGTAAATCAAGGGTTAAGCGCATAGAGCACTGCTCCATTCAAAGGAATATCCAAGCGGGTGACGAAAGGCGGCAGGTTATCACGGTCGAAGTTAAAACGCTCCGGCAGGATCAACGCCCCACCTGCCGTTTCAAAAAGCAGGTGCGTCACACCGTATTGCTCGGCAATCAACGGGATTGATTCAACCGACGCATTGGGCATCACCACCGCGCCGCGCCCGGTGTAATAATAAAGTTGTGGCGGGTCATTGACCATCACCACCGCATCAGCGGGTAAGGCATCATCTAACTGGACAAACAAGGTCGGCGTAGTATCGCGCACGCGCCCCATCTGCGCCATATTCCAGGAGAAGACCACGCCCAACAGCACCAACCCCACCGAGAAAATGAACTGCGCCCTGGGCGCTTTCCAGTTACGCCGCCTAGCAGCGACCCAACACACCGCGTCATCTAAACCGACCACGCCCAATGCCATCCAAAACGGGATCAACGCCGCCGCCGAGTGGAACAAGCCGCCGCGATACCCCGCGTGAGGAAAAACAAAGGTCATCGCCAAGTGCAAGCCCAACGCATACAGCGCAAAAGGCCGCAAAAAACGATCATCGCGGCGGTTCCACAAGCCGATGAGCATCAACGGCGCGATAATCACCATGCCCTCAACTGCGATAAAGGTCATCATGTTATTAGTGAACGCCGTCCAACGGGGCGCTAAAAACGCGCCGATACCCGCGTCTAAAGCGGTCTGCGGGGATGCGCCCGGCGGGTAGTTGAACAATTCGTTGTAACTGGTAAACCACATCGCATCCGCGCCGCCGACGGGTAACACCGTGCCAATCACGTCTAAATTACGCAAAAACCAGGGCGACATCGCCAACAGATAGCCCAAAACGACCACGCCCACCAAGCGCCGCCGCTTATCCCCCGGCCATAACAGCGCCACCACCGCCACAATCAGCAGCAGTAAGCCGTCCGCACGGGCGAGATGACCGAGCGCGGCAAAGACACCCGCCAAAAGCGCCCACAACAACCCACGCCGCCCGGTAGCACTTAAGCCCATAAAGGCCAACGCTAACGATCCGGTCAACGCATAAGGGGCGAAGTTGTCCGTCACGCCCCAGTACCGCACGAAAAATCCACTAAAAAGCGTGAGCAAGCCCGCCACCCACGCATGACGCGCCGTTTTCCCCAGGCGATACCCAAGCCCAAAGCCCACCCAGGCGACCACTGTAATCATCAACGCAAAGGGCAACCGCGCCGCCGTGTAATCGCCGGGTGCGTCCAACAGCCACATGCCCGCCGCCGCCGCCAATGACGTTAACGGCATCCAATAGAGATGCGATGGCGCGGGCAAGCTCTCCGGCAAGCCGACATAGGTAAACAGCGCCATATCGGTTAAGCCGTCACCGTTGACGAGCCGATTAGCCGCGTTGAAATAATAGTAAGCGTCGGTATACCCTGGCCGCTCGATTAAGCTGACGAAATACAGCGGCACGATCAACGCGATGAGGCCAAAGAGATACCAGTGTTTAGCGATCATCGGGCAAACTCTCCCCTTCGATAGCGTCCGGCAGATCGTAATTTATATCATCGTCTTTCTCGGGCTCACGCTGCTTTTCGCGCTGCTCCGGTGGCACTTCCTGCACCGGGTCGCCCGTTGTGAACATCCGCACGACGATCACCACGCCCTTGTATATGACGAAGAACACCGCCTTAAAAAAGCCGATCACGACGCGCATTATGCCGCCTCCACTTGTGGAGCCATCGACCACCACAGCCGCCGCGTAAGCAGCAACAGCAGGTAAATGCCAAAGCTAAACGGCAAGAACATCAGCGGGTGCTCTAAGGAGTTGCGGCCTTGCGCCGTCACCGCGAACAACACCCAATGGAAGATGGTCAAGCCAAGCAAGGGTGCTAAAACTGCCGCGTTCCCGGCGCGATCCGCCAATTGCTTAAAGTAAAAGACCAACACCAAGTTAAAGACGACAAAATGCGGGGTTGCCGTGCGCAACGCGACGAGGTGCGTCACCGCTAAGGTGAGCGCCACGACCCAC
>DAOTTT010000305.1:0-3831 GCA_034437635.1 Anaerolineae bacterium
TCCGGTATCTTTACCGCGACGTTCAACCCGCCGCTGAATATCTCGCAGCCCGTCATTTGGGTCGGCTTCTACTTGCCAGTAGATTTCGAGTTCCGTGCGGATCGCTCCGGCACATCAGTCCTTACGTACTGGGGTTGGTCGCCCGGTACAACATTTGACTTGACCAATCTGGCAAACGCCCAGGTATTCGGACCTGGCGATGGCAGCGAACCGGTCAATATCAACATGAACGGTATCGCACGCATCACCGCAGAGTTAGATACAGGCGGCGCAGTGGCAACCTCATTGCCTACAGCGACATCACAATCAAGCGTTAGCGGAGGCCGTCTTACATTTGTCGAGCGCGACGCACAAGACCGCATCGTACAAGTTGTCGGTGACCCAAACACGAACTTATCCATGATGACTTCTTACGGTGATTTTTTCGGTTGTGGCAACCTCTACTATGACACCGATGACATCCGCGTAAATTATCAGTTTGGCATTCAGTTAGGATGCAAGGAGTCGATCCCGCAGTTACAGCCCGCTCCACCGGACGGGTATGTGCGCGTTGGCAAAACGTATAACGTCACCATTTTCGGCCTTGTTTCACCCGGTACGGATATTATCCCGTATCCGCTGACTCACTGCATCAACATGAGCGATACCTTCCAGGATCGTGCAGTATTGGGCTTGGCTTATGGCGCACCGCACGAATGGGAAATCCTGCCGACGATCCGTTTCGGTAATTTTGTCTGCACAGACATTAACTACGCCGGGGCAATCTCGGCTTTTGTCCCCAGCTAGAAGGCATCTTATGCGCATTGTCACCAATGAATCACTAATCAAGAAAAATAAAGGGCGGGCTACCCGCCTCTTTTTCGTCAGTTTAGCCGTGTTGGTCGGGGGTTTCTTCATCGCCAATGGGCAACTTTTGGGCTTTATACCGGAAGGCGCTATCCCAGAAGAAATTTATGTCCTCATCATGCCGCTTGTCTTGCTCTTTGGCTTTATCGCCACATTAGCATCCGTTCGCATGACAAACCTCTGGATTCGCATCCCACGCCCGGAAAAGGCCATTCCAGACGGTTTAAAGGGCATTAGCAACCGGGCCGCCCTTTATAACTACTATCATTTCCCAGTGCGGCATATATTGGTCACCCCACAGGCAATCTTCCCTATCATTACGCGCTTCCAAGATGGAAAGTTCAGCGTGAAAGATAAAAAGTGGAAGGCACATAAAGGCCCCATCGGGACGCTATTCACCGCGCTACGCCTGGACGGCATCGGCGACCCGAACCGCGAAGCGGAAATCGCCAAGCAGTATGTGCGGCATATTGTCGAAGATTGGGATGATGAATTGCCCATACAGCCTATCATCGTCTTCATCGACCCCAAAGCCGATGTGACAATCGAAGATCCGGTTGTGCCTGTCGTCTATGCGGACTCCAAAAAATCGCCTAGCCTAAAAGAATATGTCAAATCTTTTGGGGAAGAAGCGCCGCAATTTAAGGGTGATGGATTGAAGGATTTCTTGGAAGAATGGGAAGAAGCAACGGTGTAGCCAACTGACTACACCATTTAGAAGATTGATCTAGCCTAGTTCGTCCAGACGATCTTGCCATTTAGTCAACAAACGATTGTAAATCGCTTCGGAGATTTCGCCGTTCATCAGTTTCATATCCAGGTTATCAATCATAGCCTGGATTTCTTCGCGTGTCTGCGGGTTAGCAGGCGCTGCGGATTGTGCTGGTTGTTGTGGCGGTGGGGCTTGTTGTTGCTGCTGATTATTATTGTTGCTATTCATCATTTGCATCATCATTTGCTGCATCATCATCTGCTGTTGCTGCATCTGCTGCTGCATCGCTTCCACTTGCGCGTTATTACCGCCGCCACCGAAGGCCGCGCCGAGTTGCTGCCCAACACCTAAACCCACACCGGCTGAAGCCAATCCCCCACCCATACCAGGGTTATTCGCGGCGGCCTCACCAATTTCATATTTTTTCTGGAGTTCGTAGGCTTCGCGCCACACTTCAAACGGGATAATATCGCGCATTTCTTCAATCGACTTAGTAACCGGCTCGAAAGGATTGGACTCAAACGCCGTAATCCGCAAGCCCATCTCCGCGAACTTATCATTGATCTTGACCATCAAGCCACCTTCGATTTCCTCAAGGATGGCGTTGGCTTCCATCAGGTCTTGTGCGCCGGATTCAAGCAGGAGGTCGTTAATCTCACCGAGTAATGTCGTTTGGATGCGCTTTTTAATGTCATTTAGGTTGACAACCGCTTGGTTGACGGCGTATTTCGAGTAGAACAACGATGGATCACTCATGGCGATTTCCATCACGCCATGCGTGCGCAGCAACAACACACCTAAGCCCGTGTTCGTGCGAATGTAAATCGGACTTGATGTCCCCCAGCCAACCTGTGGCATGGTGCGCAGGTTCATAAAGTAAAGATCCGCCGGGAATGGCGTGCGGCCACTCGTTGCCAGCCCGATCAACCCGGAGATAATGGGCAAGTTCGACGTGGACAGTGTATGACGACCAGGCCCTAAAATATCAAGCGCCTTACCCCCACGCACAAATACCGCCGCTTGGCTATCCCCGACGAAAACCTGCGACCCCATACGGAAGTCACCGCCGCCGCGCTGTGGCTCGCGGTAAGCAAGCTCCTCCGTCTCAACATTTGTGCGGCTAACAACATCAATTAAACGTACCATCAGTGCGTTCTCCTAAACTAAATAGTCTTACCAAAATTCGTCAAAATATCTGCCCGCATGTCGAAAGCGTCAATCGCCTCGCTTGCAACCGTGTCTAGCTCATACAACGCTTCTTCCAGCCCTTCTTTTTGCAAGGCGGCTTGTTCGATTGTATCCAGCACAACGTCAATCTTATCGACGTACATAATCTGCGCTTCGTCAAAAGCGTAGATCTGTTCGAGTTCTTCTTCCTCGATTTTCATCTGTGCCCACATACCATCATAACCCGGCATTGCAGCGGTGATCTTATCCCGATAAAGCTGTACTTTACCTTTAACGTCGCGGCTGCGCGTCATGTAGGATAACCCCATCGTCTCTAAAATTAGCTTTTCGATGCGCACAAAGCGCCGGAGCCGTTCGTCAAGCTCTCTGGCGATGTGCTCCCGCAGCATAGAATCTGCATTGCGCCGTGCCTGCTTTTCTTGGTAGCCTTTAAACCCCGGTATACGCGCAATCAGCCGCTCAAACGAGCCTTTATTGCTCATAATTCTGTCGTATAGTTCAGACATTTATCGCTCCTCAAATAAACTCAACACCAAATATAGTAACGAAGACTAACCACCCCATGTGCCCCAGTCTTTGGGGGATTAGCTCATGTCAAGAAATACTCTGTACCGCAATAGGGGCATTGCACTACCCCTTTACCGACTAATTCGATCTGACCGCCACATTTTTTACATTCGTCCAGATCACGTAATTGACTGGCCTCCTGCGAAAATAAGATGCCGTCATCCCAGTTGATATATCCGCTGAAGACCTGCAAGCCCACCAACTGATGTACCATACCTTTGACTTGATCTAAAGGCACGGTCATTTCGATTGCCAGTTCGTTGATGCGCACTTGCCCGCGACTTTTGACAATATCCAGCAGTTGGCGCTGCTTTTCCATCACGGATTCTTCTTCAGCTTCGCGCCCGCCTTGCACCCACATATATAGGCCAAAGCCGATCAACGGGGCAACGACGACGAAGGCCAAACCAGCGCCTAAAATCGTCCCTAATGCTGTTGAGCCTTCTTCCCCGGCGCGGACAGCCAAGAACAAGCCGGCCATAACGGTGATGCCTATGCCAATAACCATCAAAACCAAA
>DAOTTT010000306.1:0-6139 GCA_034437635.1 Anaerolineae bacterium
CACACCGCGCACGATCTTTTGTCCGATGCACGGTGGTCGCTACACGCGCCAACCATGCTTTCCTCCACCCGCTAAAGACGGGTGGTTTCCAGCAAGGAGGTTTTGATGAAAAAGCTGTTCATTTTAGTGTTATTGCTGGCGCTGGCTGTGCCAGTCTATGCGCAAGACGAAGAAGAAGCGGCAAGCCCGGCTACGCCTGCGGGAATCTGCGCGGAATATGAAGCACAACAACCGGAAACCCGCGCCTATGATGCGCCACCGTCCAACGTTCTGGAGCCGGGGGTCGATTATTACACCATTATCTGCACGGAATTCGGCCCGGTTTACATCGACCTTTACGAAGACGTTACGCCGGAAACGGTCAATAACTTTGTCTCTTTGGCAAATGACGGCTTCTATGATGGTCTGACATTCCACCGTGTGATGGCCGACTTCATGGCGCAGGGTGGCGACCCGGCAGGGAACGGCACCGGCGGCCCTGGTTACGACTTCCGCGATGAGTTTGCGCCGTTCATGTCTTTTGATCGCCCTGGTTTGCTGGCAATGGCGAACAGTGGTGCGGATACCAACGGTAGCCAATTCTTCATCACCACCGTTGTCACCGATTGGTTGAACTACCGTCACACCATCTTTGGTGAAGTGCTGGCGGGGCAAGATGTCGTAGAGGCGATCCCGGTAACAGAACAACAAAGCAGCACATCAATTGATGCCGTGATCGTCGTGACAGACCCCAGTACGGTTGATGCTGATTTTGAAGCGACAGACTCCCCGGCGCGTGAAGATATTGTCGCCGCGCTGGACAATCTGCCTGACCTGACCGTGATCGTGCCGGACGAAGCCACGACTGGCGAATTCGAGACGGATGATTTCATCGCTACACTGCCGGACGATCTGCAAGACGCTGCAACGACGGCATTGACGGAAAATAGCCATGAGTACACCGTCGCGGTGAACTACGTCAACACGGCTTGCGAGCTTGACGAACTGCCGATTGAGGCGCTCACGTTTGAACTGCACGCCTTCGCCACCGCTGCGGATGCCAGTGTTGCTTATGCTAGCGAAGAATTCCAAACATTGCTGGCAGAGGGCACCGAAGCCGAGGCAATCACCATGCAAGGGAGCGGTCTGCCGGGCTTTTTGATCGAAGCGGATGCCGCCTGTGATATTGACGGTGAGCAATCTCAGGTGAGCCGCCGCGTTGGGCGCTTCATCATGGTTTCTGGTGTGGTCTATGATGCAAGCAGCGCCTTGTTTACGGATCCGTCGCTGACACCGCAAATCATCGACACGCTGTTAGAGCAAGTCTTCGAGCCGCTGTTCTTCGACGCGATGGCACAAGAAGTTCGCAGCTAATCTCACTACTAAGACTTTCGCTTGAGACATTTTTCACAACATAGTCTAGTCGTTTTTCCCCTGCGGGCTGCAAGAATGCAGCCCCTACAACAATGAAAATCGTAATGTAGGGGCGCGATTCTTCGCGCCCGTGTGACCCAAAGCGAAAGCCCTAACTACGTAAGCTCATAATCAGTTTGCCCTCAGCCCTAAAGGTTGAGGGTTTTTAGTTATGGGTTATCAGTGTGCCGGGGGTGGCTTCTCCGCTTAATGTATGCTGGAGCAAGCCCGGTTCGCGGCCATCGAGGATGTGAATTTGTAAGCCAGGGGAGCGGCTCGCTAAAGTGAGCATATCTTGCACTTTGGTCAACATGCCGCCGGTCACATCAGTGCCGGATGAGCCACCTAACGCCGCTTGATAATCCGCGAGTGTGTTGGGGGTGATGTGCGTGATAATATCGCCATTTTGATCGAGAACGCCGGGGACTTCGCCCAAAAGCAGGATACGATCAACGGGGATGTGCTGTGTAACATAGTGAATGATGGTCTCTGTTGAGATGATCGTGCCGCCGCGTTTTTGATCTAACGCCACATCACCATAAATAAGCGGTGTGATGCCATGTGCTAATGCTGCACGCATCGGCTCTAGTGCCATTGTGGTAATTACGCCATCAACGCATTGCGCTGATGCAGACGGCTGCAAACGCCAAACGACAAGCCCGGCCATGTGTAGACTCTGCAAAACGCGGTGATTGAGTTCCGCAGCGGCGGCGGCGACTGCTGCAAAGCCCACCCACTGCGCAGCCGTATCGACACCTTGCGGCTCATTTGGTCATTTTGCAGCTAAACGTCATGGGACCATGCAAGGTGTCGATAAGCCCACCCACTGCGCAGCCGTATCGACACCTTGCATGGTCCCATGACGTTTAGCTGCAAAATGACCAAATGAGCCGCTGCCATGCCCGATAATGAGCTTTAAGTTGGGCGTGACTTGCTTGGCGGCGACAATCTCCGCGCTGAGGCGCTGCATGGCATCCACACGAAAGCTGGATTCGACTTGTTTATCCGTAATTAATGAGCCGCCGAGCTTGATAAGTGTTGTGGTCATGGGGTCGCCTCCACTGTAGTGATGGTTGTACGCGCAGCCCCGGCTTGCTCTAGGGCTTGGCGGACGGCTTCAGCTTTTGGCGCAGGGACTAGCGCGATCATATTGCCGCCGCGCCCCCCGCCGGAGAGCTTCGCGCCGTATGCGCCCGCGTTTAACGCAGCATCAATGAGCGTTTCCAACGCAGGGGAAGACACGGTGAGCGTTTGTAAGTGCTGCTGATTGGCTTGCATTAATGTGCCGATTGCGTCTGTGTCGCCTTTAGCGATGGCTTGACGCGCTTTGCGGGTAATGTGCCCAATGCTAGCTATAATTGCGCCAATGCGCTCCTTATCCGTATCATAGAGCTTGCGCACATCGCCCACCGTGACCTTGGTCAAGGCGGCTTCGCCCGTATCACCGATGACGAAGGTCAATGGGGTACTGATTAACAAGGGCTGGATCGGCTCACCGCGCACAAAGTAAACGGGCTTTTCGTGGACGATCACCGTGTTATCAATGCCGCTAGGGGTGCCATGATACAGCTTTTCGATCTCATAAACGATGGCGTTAAGGGCGTTGTTATCTAATGGCTGGTTAACAGCCTGGGCGACAGCACGCGCAACGGCGGCGCTCACAGCGGCACCGCTACCAAGTCCGCTTGCCATAGGGATCGTGGACGTAATGCGAATGGTCGCGTCCGGCGGTTGCGTGCCGAGTTGCTTTAAGACGCGCTTGGCGGTGATCGTCAGCGCGTCGTCAATGTCTTCGGTGTCGAGTTCAACGGGTAACACTTGCTGGACATCTACCGCTTCGATGTGCAGGCCATCACGTCCCGGCTTGATCGTCGCTTGTGCGCGTAAGCTGGAAACAGGCACCGCAATAGCGGGTTCGCCATAGACAACGGCGTGTTCGCCAAAAAGGATAATCTTGGCTGGTGCGCTGATGCTCATGCTTGTAGCCCCGGTATGACGTACAAGATCACGATGAACGTCAGCCCGAAGAGCACCATAGTCACTTGTAACGGACGGTCTTTGAGCAGCACTTCGTCGGGGGCGCTGCCTTCACCTTTTACGTGGATCAAATACAAATAACGGAAAATACCGTACATGACGAAAGGCACCGTGAGCAGGCCGAGATACTGCGGTTCGGTTTCTGTGGGTACTTCGATGGTATACAGCAAGTAGGTGATGAGCGTGCTTGTCGTGACCATGCGCATCATGTCATCAATGAGGGCGAGGTTATATTGTTTGTAGATAGGCCGCGTGTTGACCGCGTTTTCGCCTAAGTTGACGAGGTCTTGCCGCCGCTTGCCTACAGCTAAAAAGAGCGCCAGCAGGCCGGTTGTCGCGTAGAGCCAGGGCGAGAAGTTTTCCACTTGGATAACGACTACACCCGCTGCTACGCGCATGATGAAACCGATCATAATGGTCAGTACGTCGATAATGACGATGTGCTTTAGGCTAAAAGAATAGGCAATTTGCATAATTAAATAGGCGGCGAGGATGGCCGCTAGGGGCGGGCTAAACCATACCGCAAAGGCCAGTGATAATGTTGGGATGACTACAGCGGCGATGCGGGCAGTATTGATCGGTAGCTCGCCGGATGGTAGCGGACGGGATTTCTTTTTAGGGTGCTGACGGTCGGCTTCAATATCGGCCAGGTCGTTGATAATATAGACGCTTCCGGCGATCATGTTAAGCAGTAAAAATGCGACAGTCACGCGCAAAAACGGCTCTGCTTCAAAGAGTTGACCGTCAAAGATAAGCGCAGGGAAGACAAAAATGAGGTTTTTTGTCCATTGCTTGGGGCGCATGGTTTTTAATAATCCGCGTAGAGCCTGCATACATACTCCATTTAGCAGTCAAACAACCTTGCGATTATATCATTGCTAATTCTCAGCACAATGTTAATCAGACTAGAATTTGCGCTTTCTTCTGGTTTAATTTTTATAGTCTATTATTCAAGAAAATATGGAGAATAAATTGATGGCTACAGCGCGTGCAAATTCAAACATCGCGTTTATCAAATATTGGGGGAACACTGATGACACGCTGCGCTTACCCGCAAATTCATCGCTGAGTATGAACTTGGACGGGCTATATACCGAGACAACGGTCACATGGGACGAGAACGCCACAGCCGACACCTTGGTTTTGAATGGTGAACCGACGGTCGGCCCGGCGTTAGATCGCGTTGTGACGCATCTCAACGTTTTGCGCAACCGTTTGCAATGGCAAGTGGCGGCGCATGTGGAATCCCATAATACCTTCCCGATGGGCGCGGGGATTGCGTCATCGGCTTCAGCTTTTGCCGCGTTGACGGTCGCAGCGCTCGCGGATGCAAAAATCAGCGAGCGTGAGATGACGACCCTAGCGCGGATGGGGTCCGGGTCAGCATCGCGTTCGGTGCCTTCCGGCTTTGTGGAGTGGCACCTAGGCACCAGCCACGAAGCCTCTTATGCGGAGAGCTTCGCCGCGCCGGAGCATTGGCCTTTGGTCGATGTTATCGCGATTGTCAGTGGAGAACATAAGGCGGTAGGCTCTACACGCGGCCACACCAGCTCGGAGACAAGCGACCTACAACCGGCACGCTTATCAAACGTTAGCCAGCGTTTGGCAACGGTCAAACAGGCGATTTTAGATCGTGATTTTCCCACTTTTGCGGCGATTACGGAAGAAGACAGCAATCTAATGCACGCCGTCATGATGACCAGTAATCCGCCGTTGTTCTATTGGCTCCCGGCTTCGATTAGTGTAATGGATGCTGTGCGCCGCTTGCGTGCCGATGGCCTTAACGTGTGTTATACACTGGATGCCGGGCCAAATGTCCACTGTATTTGTACGGCAGATGCTGCTGATAGCGTTGCGAAATATGTTGCATCTATCCCTGGCGTGGTGGATGTTTTGCGGGCGACACCGGGCGGGCCAGCTATAGTTGTTTAATGCTATAATTCCTGTGATGTATAACTGTAAAGGCACAGTTTATGTTTGATTTTTTGGTAGGGAATGACACTTTATCGGCAGTATTTGCGTTTATCATCGTACTAATCCCGGCGGTGATTGTCCATGAGTTGGGGCACTTCTTCGCTGCACGGGCGATTGGTGTCTCGGTTCTGGAATTCGGGATCGGCTTTCCGCCGCGTGTTGGGCGGTTGTTCATGTGGAAGGAAACCGAGTTTACATTCAACTTGATCCCATTGGGTGGCTTTGTGTTGCCATTCGGTGAGGATATGGTCCAGCCAGACAAGGATGATAAACGACATCAAGAGGCTGCACTAACGGATGTCAACGCCGGGCATATCGAGCAGCAAGACGACTCAAATCAGAGTAATTTTTACTCTCAGCGTAAGATATTGGCTCAACGCGGTATCATGAATCCGAAGTCTGTTTACGAAGCGAAGCCTTTACCGCGTATTTTCTTCATGTCGGCGGGTGCGCTGGCAAATTTCATCTTTGCACTGGTTATTTTTGTCTTTATCGGCCTTGTGGGATTACCGCAAGAGGTTGGTGTGCGCTTGGGGTTGATTAACGTCGCGCCCAATAGCGTCATGGCTGATGCTGGGTTTGTGACCGGGGATTGGATCACCGAGTGGAACGGCGACTATTTACAAAGCCAATTCGACTTTATCGAGCGGTTGCAGGCCAGTGAAGGCGAAACCGTCACATTGACCTTGCGCCGCTTGCAAGAAAACGATGATTATGCCGGGGCGACGATGGAATT
>DAOTTT010000307.1:0-12301 GCA_034437635.1 Anaerolineae bacterium
GCGGCGGCGGTGCGAACCTGATCGCCCACAACATCATCGGTACGCTGGATGGCGTAACCGCGCTAACCCGTGAAGTGGTTGGCGTTGATCTGGTCGATACGGTGCAGAACAACGTGTTAGGCAATGTCATCAACGGCCATAATGCCGATACCGACAGCCCACTATCCAGTGAACAGGCTGCTGGTGTGCGCTTGGCTACAGCGGATGCCAACCTCATTATGGGCAATTGGATCGGTGCGTTGCAAGCGGATACGACTTCTAACACTATCGGCTTATTAATCAACAATGGGGCGGATAAAAACCGTGTCATCGGTAACGTCATCGCCGGGAACGATTGGTTTGGCGTGCGGATTAATGCCGGGGCGGGCAATTGGTTGATGCTTAATCGTATCGGCGTGCTGCCGAATAACGATGATGGCGTGAGCATGGCCGGGGCGCGTGCCGGGCATAACGTCATCGGTCAAAATCAATTTGTAGGTAATCTGGGCGATGCGATTGCCCTGCGCGACCAGTCGATTTCTAATTTGCCCGGCAACCTCATCACCCGCAACACGATGCTTGATAATACCGACTTGGGCATTGACCTCAATGACGACGACGAGACGACTAATGACGAGTCCGGCCCACCGGGGCCTAATTTGTTGATCGAACGCCCGGCCATCATCAGCGCCAACTTGACCGCTGACGGGCTGGAACTGTCCTTGCGCTCCAATGCGGAAACAGCCATGATGCAGCGCACGACGATTGAACTTTTCGCGGCCTCGCGCTGTAACTTCCAGGGTGAAGCCTTCCTTACAGCGGTTGATGTGCCGGAGATCGGTGAGGCGTTCGACACGACGATTACGGATGCCGATGTGCTCGATCTGCTGGCAGATTATCCCGTGTTGTACGCGGCGACGGTCGCTTATGACGGGCACAGCGGCCTGACATCGGAGTTTTCGCCGTGCCAAGTGTTGGATAGTACCATGACACCTGATGATTTTCCGGGTTTCTGTGTAGCTGTGGCCGCCCAAGACCGGGCGACAGTGCGCATCGCACCGAGCTTAAATCCCAGTGTGGTTTTCCGTACATTGCGTCGTGGTGTTGAAGCTGACGTTATTAACTTTGAGCGTCATACAAGCGGCTTGCTGTGGTACAACTTGGATCGTGATGACATCAACGACGGAACCAATGCCTCGGCTTTGTGGGTGCTTGCTAGTGAGGTGCGCATCAGCGGCGCGTGTGAGGCTTTCCCGCCGCCGCCGGAAGACCTTGCCTTGCCGACGACGGTCTTTGTGCCACAGCCATCAAACCCTGTGACGCAACCGACGAGCGTTCCGAGTGTGCCAGCGGATCCAGGGCAGCCAGTGCCGGGACAACCCGCGCCAGGGCAACCGCCGCCCAGCGATCCAGGTGATCCACCGCCCAGCGATCCGGGCGATCCGCCGCCACCGCCATGTTATTCTGTCAATATAGATAAGCGTGAGCTACAAAATGGGCGCGGCAACCCGTCAATCTCCCCAGGGCCAAACTGCCCCGGTGGCTATTTGGCAAACACGGTGATTACGATTTCCGCCAATGTGGAGAATGGTGCTGTGATCGCATGGAATGGCTGTGGTACGAGTGGTGGCGGTGATAGTAAGACTATTTCTGTGACGAGCGCTTGTAATGTCACTATTGACTACGGGAACCCCAACGCGGGTGGGCCGTAAATGCAATCACTCAGGTAATAAAGTGCCCCGGCTCAAAGCCGGGGTGTTTGTTTTGATATTGCGGACGGCTAGAACGCTGTCCGCTTTTAAACTGTGGTGCTTAGAGCACGAACAACGCCGCCGCGACCCCTGTGCCCCCGGCGACTGCTGCCCCGATGATGACGGCAATCCCTGCTTGGACAGTGCTAAAACGATACGCCTTGGCCGCTCTGCCGATGAGCGTAAATAACACGGTTGCGCCATACAAGCCGATTGCGCCGATAAACATCGTCGCGGAGTTGCCGCTGCCGAAGTAGAGCAGGGATACGACAAAGCATAGCGCCGCTAAAAGCAAAATGCGATTGATAAATAACGCTGCGACGGCCTCTGTGTAATAGGCGCGTTTGCCATCCCCGCGCAGCGCCCAAGACGCGACATCGTGCGTGACGGAAGCCATCAATAGCACGCTGAAGGGTGTCATCACTAAAGCAAATCCCGCCCATAAGAGGATGTCCGTCAGTTCGCGGTCACGCCAATAGGCGTTGACATCCCAATAGGGCGTGGTGGGGTTAAATGTAAAGCGTTGATCGGTAAAAGTATCGGGGCGCTCGCCCAAGGCGACCTCCTGCCCGGCGACCAGATAAACGGGGGAGTCGCCATCGGTCACTTGCTCACCTTCCACAACGTAAACATTCCCTTGCTGGATGGCGAAGGCGACATCCTCTCGGTTTTGCTCGTAACCGCTGTAAAAGTTCTGCGCGGTCTGCACGGCGATGAAGCCGACTAAAAGCGTGCCGATGAAGGCGATAGCCGATGCAATGCCAATGTTGAAGAAAACATCACGCCAGGTGCGCGTTTCCAGTTCTTTGTGGTGCGCGTCGATCTCTTTCTGGCGGCGTTTATCCGCTTCGGCGGCCTCTTTTTTCTCGACAACGCCTTCTTCCCCCAATGCTTGGACAGCCGCTTGACCTTCCATCCCGGTTGTTTGCTCGGCTAGGCTGATGAAGTAGCCATCGTTGAGTAAATTAGGGTTGAGATCACGCGCTTTCGCCAGGAGCATAATGGCGCGGGCGTTTTCGCCTTGCATGTTGGCCGTCGTCGCCACTTGCATCAACCGTTGGGCTTGCTTGAGGTCACGTTCTTCGATGACGTATTTTTCTGGTTTGCCGTTATCACTTTTATCAGTCGGGATTTCGCCGATCTTCTGCCGGATGTAAACCCCGGCTTGTTGGGCGAGCTTGCGCAACTTCGGGTCGGGGTCATCCCCGGCCATGATCGCTAATTGCTTAAGCGCGTTGCGGTCTGCGGCTTTAGCGACTGTGCGGATCGCCTTCTTCCGCTCTTCTGGATCCTTGCTTTTGAGTTGTTTGATATGTTGACGGGCCATAAAATATGCTCTCTTCCTTTATGGTTTTAGCGTACATCAGGAAGGAGGGCTGTGTTCGTTAAGATAGAAGCGGGGATTAAAAAACCGCGCTGTGGGGCGCGGTCTGTGAGCAGGTTCTTAGAAGTCGTAATTCGACAGCCAGAAAGCGGCTTCTTCTTCCGCATCTTGGAATATCTTGGTAATACGGTTCGCTGTCTCGCACGCGCTGTTGAGCGCCTCGTACAAGCGGCTCATGCCGGGTAAAATCTCGTTATCCATCGAATTGAAGAAATACCGCGCATTCGCGCCTTCCCAACCACCAGACCGCACCGCGTCAAGCCGGAGTATGAGGCGTTGCATTTGCAAGCGGACAGTATCGGCACGGTTTTCAAACTCGGTGGCTGCTTTAGACATCTCTTCGTAATCGATTTGTACTTCAGTTGAACTCATGCGTACCCTCACCCATATCAAAACCTAAGTATTCATAGTATATCATTGTATGGGTAAGGTATGGCAAGCATTTAGAAACAATTCTTAACAAAGCGTTAGGAAAGCGTCAGGTACGCCGGGGCATTTGGCTGTATAGTGGCTCTATGTGAGAAAGGATTTGCGTCATGAAGCATAAACTCACATACAGTTTTCTGTTGGCATGGTTTGGCGTGGTGCTCGTCTTGACGCTCGCGCCGGGGGATGTCCCCGTCGTTAATCGCCTGTTTGCCATTTTGCGCACCATCCGCTTTGGCGATCTCATCGGGCATATGGGCTTGTTTGCCTCGCTGACGCTGGTTTTGTGGTTAGGCTTCTCGCTGACGTTTACGCCGCGCCGGGCGTTGCGGGTGGCAAATTGGCTCGGCGTGTTTGTTGTCGGCTTCGGCGCGAGCTACTTCTGGCTACCATTGACCGCCATTGCCTCGCGATAACGCCATCGCAGCGCGTCGAGGGGTTCGCGCTCTCCCTTTTCGTTGATGAAAAACCAGTGGGTCCAGCCATTACAAGAGGGCTTGTTTTTGAGTTTCGCGCCAAGTTGATGGATCGAGCCGACGCTGCCGTTGACACTCAGCTTGCCCTCCGGCGTGATGACGGCGGGGGTGTTGGGTTTATCCAAGTAGAGGGTTTGGCCACTGTGGATGTACCCGGCTTTGAGTAGCGACTTAAACGCAACCCGCCGAGGGTATGGCGGCGGGCATTCCGTGATGAGTGGATCGTCCGCCGGGATGGGGCGCACGGCATCCACGCGGGCGCTGGCGGCTTGCACATACACCGGGTCGCGCTCAATGCCGATCCATTGACGGCGTAAGCGCTTGGCGACGGCAGCGGTTGTGCCGGTGCCGCTAAACGGATCCAGCACAATATCACCGGGGCGGCTGCTGGCAACGATGATACGCTCAAGCAGCGCCTCCGGCTTTTGGGTGGAGTGCAGCTTTTTGCCGTCGGCGTTTTTCATGCGCTCCGGCCCGACACAGCTTTTAATCTGCCACATGGAGCCAAGCTGTTTGTCGTCGTTATAGCGTTTCATCTGCTGGTGGTTAAAGGTGTAATTGCTATGTTGGTCTTTCTTCGCCCAGATGACAAATTCAACGTCATTTTTAAGCCGTGTGCCTTTAAAGTTAGGCATCCCGTTGGGCTTATGCCAGGCGACGGTGTTCAACACCCAAAAGCCCAAGTCTTGCAGCAATTGCCCCACGCGGAAGATATTATGATAAGTGCCGGAGACCCAAATGCTGCCGTTGGGGTGCATCACGCGGCGGCATAAGCCCAACCACTGCCGGGTAAAAGCGTCGTAGTCCGTAAAGCTGCCGAACTGGTCCCAGTCGTCGGTCACTGCGTTAACAGTGGTGCGATTAGGCCGGATGAGGTCGCCGCCGAGTTGTAGGTTATAGGGTGGGTCGGCGAAGATAAGGTGAACCGATTCCTTAGGCATCGCCTCAAGGATCGTCAACGAATCGCCTTCAAGGATGTGGTTGAGATATTTTTCCATGATTGCTTAAATGATGATTACGAATGCATACCCATAATCATATCACAGGCAGTTCAAAACCGAAGGTGCTGCCTTGCCCATGCACGCTTTGGAACACGATCTCGCCGCCGTGCCGCTCGATGATGTTCTTGACCAGATGCAAGCCGAGGCCGGTGCCGTCAATGGCTTCGGTTTCTGGCGTTTCTACGCGGAAGAAGGGCTGAAACAGCCGCGCTTGTTGCGCTTTGGGGATGCCGTAACCAGTATCATTGACCTCCAAGCGGAGTTTATCATCTACAGGCTTGAGTTCAACCGTGATCTGGCCGCCTTTGGGCGTATATTTGATGGCGTTGGTCACGAAGTTGGTCACGGCTTGATACAGTTGATTGCTGTCACCGTGTACGCGCTTATCCTGTGGTTGTGGCTTAAACTGTATGTTGATTTGCTTCTCGATAGCCTCTTGTGCATGATCCACCATTACCCGCTGGATGAGCGTTTGCAGATCGACCTCTTCGCTATAGGTGCCGTTCTGCGCGATCTGCTGGATGCGCTCTAGCGAGAGGATATTGGTCGCAATGTCATTCATGCGTTTGGTCGCAGCGGCGATTTGGTGTAAAAAGCCGCTTTCTTCGTCGCTCATGCGGTCGGCAAGGTCGCCTTGCAAAAGCTGGATATACCCGTTGATAACGCCGATGGGATTGCGCATATCGTGGCTGGCGATGCGGATCATATCCGTCTTGAGTTGCTCTAGTGTGCTGACCTGTTGATAGAGCGTGTGGACTTCCACAAGTTGCTCTTGGGCGACGGCATACAATCGCGCATTATCCAGGGCAACGGCGATGCGCGAGGCTAAGATCACCAGCAGGTCGAAGACATCGACCGTAAAGTTATTGTCTTGTGTGGTTTCCAGTGCCATCACACCAAGCAGATTATCGTGCGAGATGAGCGGGAAGCCCATCACGGCGACGCTATCTTCCAGGTTAGCGACATAATCCGGGTCTTGGCTGACATCGGTGACGATCTGCGCTTGCAGCGTATCCGCCGCCCGTTTGACCACGCCGTAAATCTGCGCGTCGTGTTTCTGGTGTAGGTGTTTATAGCGCCCGATGGCGTGTGCCAAACTGAAGACCATGCCTTCCTTGAGCGCGATAAACCCGGCATCCGCGCCGCTGAGTGTGGCGGCGGCCTCTAGCGCGATCTGTAACACCTCGTCAATTTCCAGCGTGCTGCCGACCTGCATATCGACGTTGCGTAAGGTGGCGAGTTGGTCGGCGCGTTTTTTGACGACTTGCTCCGCTTCTTTGCGGCGGCTGATGTCGTGGTTGATGGTGATTAAGCCGGTGGGTTTTTCGTCTTCATCGCGCATAAGCGAGATCGACGATAGCACGTAGAGCGGTCGCCCATCTCGGCTTACTTGGGTCACTTCATTCTGCCAGTAGCCTCGGCGGAAATACTCCGCTTTGATGAGATCACCGTTATCATAGGGCAAAACATCGGTGAGCTTCTTCCCGATGACCTCTTGGGCGCTGTATCCGTAGAGTTTTTCTGCGGCTTTGTTCCAACTGATGATCGTCAGTTGCATATCCGTAGCGATGATCGCATCGGAGACGGCCTCCAGCAGACCAGCTTGATAGCGCAATGTCTTTTCTGCTTCGTAGCGTTCCGTGACATCCTGCGCCACACAGACCACGCCTTCAATTGCGCCTTCATCACTGAGCATGGTTGCGGTGGAAACTGTCACCGGGATATGGCGGCCATTGCGGGCGCGGTACACCTGATCGATGTCTTTAGAGTTGACGACTTGCATCAAACCTGTTGCTCGCACCCCGCTGATGCGGCTGGTATCTACCAAGATGAGGTCGTTATAGGGTTGGCCGATTAACTCGTCTTCACGATAACCGAGCAGGTCGAGCGCGGCTTGGTTCACCGTGCGGATGTCGCCATCGGGATTGAGTACAATCAGCAGGTTGCTCATGGATTGCAGGATGTTATCCACGTAATTTTTAGAAACCGTCGTCGCCTTCAGTTGTACCAAGGAGTCGCGGGCGGCGGCTTCGTTGACGCGGGCGCGGTTGAGGTAATCCGTCAGGGTGCGTGTCGTCATATAGACGAACAGCGCGATTAACACGGCGTTGAACAATTCAATAGCAACAATAGTCGCCGTCTGGATGTCGAGTTCGGGCTGCGGTAAGCGGCCTGCATCACCGAGCCATACGAGCGTAATAATCGCCGCCGTGTTGACAAAGGCGATCACGCCGCCGGCTAGCGGGCTGATGAGCAGGGCGGCGATGACGATCAAAATCAAGTAACTGCTAATCAACGGGCCGTTGATCCCGCCAAGCAGGGCATTGGCGAGGGTAATCGCCGCGTATAAGGTCGCAATCAAGAGGATGCTCACGGCGCGGATGTAGCCCTGATGCATGAGTAGATACAGCGGGATAAGCGATGCGGCGACCACGCCATAGATCACAACGGCGACGAGGGGCGAATTACTGGTGATCGCCGTGAGCAAGCTGGCAAACAGCAAGCTACCCATGCTAATCAACAGGACAGCGTTGAGTATGGTTGCCGGGGCGTTTTTCGCCTCATCGTCAAATGTAGGTGGCGCAAAGATTGCAATAAGTTGCTTAAACATAAGCACATCAATTTATCGGGTCATCTGCGCCTATTATAACCGGATTATGGATTAGGAACTTATAAAATCCTGTAAAGATGTTGATGCGGTACCCTTGTTCGGTGTCCGCTAGGGCGATTGCGGCGTGCTTTCTAGCACATTGCGCCGCAGATAATCCAGCCCTTGCAGCGTCAACAGATTGCGTAGTGTCCCGCCGATGCTCTGCTCTGGCCCGGTGAAGTCGCAGAACGCGCCCATCTCGTGGCGTAAGTGCGTGCGATCCGCACCGATGCCAAAATCCGGCAAATCTTGCAGCGCCGCCCACAGGTTAATCAGCGGGATGTCATACGTTTCAGCGACATCCAGCATAGCCGCGTTGAGGTGAATCGACTTCGGCCATAGGCTTTGTGCCATCGTGGGGTAATCCGCCAGCACAGTAAAGGTGGTGATGATAGGGATAATGCCTTTGTCTAGCAAATCCTCCACGATGAGCGCCAGATTTTCCTGATAAAAATCGACTTCGACTTGTTCCAAGTCCATCAGGCCGATCATGATAACGGCGGCGGCCGGTTGCACGATGCGATGCTCACAGTCTATGGGCGACTCTCCAGCTTGGCAGAATTCCGCCGGTGCCCAAAATGGATCGAGTGCGGCGGCAGTGCTCAGGCCGTTTTGCGCGGTGATATTGGTGCTATCGAAGGAGTCATCAAAGCGGGGGCGCGGGGACTCGTTGAAGAAGGCGATGGTCTCTTGCAAGTAAGCGTAATTGCCGTAATCACACCCACCGCTGACCATGCCCATAGGCCGCAAAAAGTCGCCGCTGGTGGTGTTGCTATCGCCTAGTTTGATGAATATCCGGGCGCGGTTGCCCTGTGCTTGGCCGTGTTGGAACACATCGTGTAGGCCGTCCACGTCGAAGTTGACGAAGATAGGTGTATTTTGCAGGCGCTCTAGGGTGGCTTGTGTTGCCGCGTTGATCTGCGGCACAGTAAGACCCGATGGCAGGCTGACCGTTGCTTGTCCTGTGATGGGCAGGTCAAAGAGTGTGTCATTAAGGGTGATGTTACTGGCACGCACCCACCCGCTAGCGTCCGGCGTGCGCACTTGCAGCCACAAGGCCGACGCGCTGCGCCCCTCTACAGTCAGGTTTGTCTCGGCAGGGATAGTCGTCATGGGGGTGAGGTCGCCAGGTTGTGCATAAAGCGGGGTTTCCGCGAGGGTAACGCCCGCACTCAACCACAAGATGATGCTAAGGAGAAAGTGCATAAGTCCTTATCCTTCCTTCTAGCAATTGCTCCGCTTATTCCCACTCGGCCCGAATCAGCGGCATCAAAAACGTGATACAAGCAACAAGAAAAATGATGCTGCCTATGATGAGTAGTCTGTCGCCACTTTGCAGGCCGGATAAAATGTATAATATTGCACACAGAATGAACAGCGTCCATCCAGCAATATGATAGGTTCTTTCGGTCATTATTCTCCACCAATACAACTAGATTGTCACAGCCGCATAGAAATACTACGGTCAAACATTATACCTTGAAGTATATGGATATATGACCATAAACTAATAGCCTTTTCATAAATTTTAGTAACTACTCAGGTATATCCCGCATCGGCTCAAAGCCGATGGCTATATTAAACGCTAGGAAGCCCGTAAACGAGCTTGTCAACGCCAAAGATCATTTTATACAGCCCGTTTACGGGCTTTGCAGTAGACTAGCCCCCGGTTTTGAACCGGGGCAGTATGCAAATTAGAGCATACCTGAGTAGTTACAAATTTTAAACCATCGCCTTAGAAGAAAACTCCGGGTGCGCCTTCATATATTCCACCAATGTAGTTAAATAACGGCCAAGCGGCGGGCAGACGATGCCGGAGCCGTCCAAGTCGCGTAAGGTATTGTCGCAGGTGTAGCGCGTCGGCTGTGTGAAGTAGTTCATCGCTTCTGGTTCGATGCCGGTAATCTGCTGTACACCGGGGATGTGCTTCATGGCGTTTTTAGCGATGAGGCCGGGCACGGGCACGCGCAAAATACTACGACCTGTCGCTTGGGCGACGAGATCAATCACTTCATCCACATAAAGCGATTGCGGATCGCTCAGGTGATAGACCACACCTTCGGATTTTTCCAGCTTGCTCAGGTGGGCGATAGCATCAATCACGTAATTGCTTGGTACGAAGTTGGCTTCAAAGCGGGTGGGGTCCCCGACGACGGGCAGCGCCGCGACGGGTAACGGTTGCCGCAGTAAAAATTGGATGATGTAATACAGACCATCATATTTTTGCGTTGCGCCGGTGTCGCTATCCCCCACGACGATAGACGGACGGTAGATTGTCACCGGGAAGCCGTCTTGCATCGCCTCTTGTACGGCGACTTCCGCTAGATACTTGGTTTCTTCGTAATAATTGTTGAAGTCCTGCCCCTTGATGAGGTCGTTTTCGGTAAACGTCCCGGCGTATTTACCGCTGACATAGCATGTACTCACGTACTGAAAACGGCGGAAGGTGTCCCCGGCTTGTGCTGCGAATTGCAGCATGTGGCGCGTGCCATCTACGTTGACGGCCATGCCGATCTCACGTTTAACGGCCAGGTCATATATCGCCGCCAGGTGATAGACTTCTACGCAACCCGCCGCTAATGCTTGATAGTCGGCATCGGTTAAGCCGAGTGTGGGCTTGGTGATGTCGCCGTTATAAAGATGAATCCGCCCGGTTGCCTCCGGGATGGCTGCCTCAATTTGTTGGATGCGGTATTCTGCAAGGGGCCGATAGGCCGCCTGCACCAAGCAATTAACCTGCATATCCGCTGCGGTGCGGCTGATGATGCGCTCCACCAGACGACTACCGAGAAAACCAGGGAACCCCGTTAAGAAAACTGATGCCATGAGCTTGTACCCTCCGTTAAATCTAATACACTTAATATCATACCGGAGAAAAACCAAACCGTCATTCGTTTATTTGCCATGCAAGGACAATCTATGTCAAACAACCCGGAAAACATCAAAATTTTCATCAGCTACAAGAAGCGTGACGATAACAGCAGCATCGCCCCCCCTTTAGCGGAAATTCTCGCGGAATACTACGATGTGTTCATCGACATTGAACGCTTAGAGGTCGGCCATAATTGGGCGGAAGGCATCTATACCAACATCCGCGAGAGCGATGTGCTGATCGTCGTCATCGAGAAGGGCGCTGCGGAGTCCGACTGGGTACAGCGTGAAGTCGATGTCGCACGCGGGGCGCATGTGAGCATCCTCCCGCTGCGCGTGGGCGATGAGGCGGAAACCGAAGACGTGGTTACAAAACTCGCGCTGTTTGATACACAGCATTTCATCGGCTTTGACATCGCCAATGATGTTAACATCGAGCGTTTGTGCCGGGATATTGACCGTCTCGCGGCTAATACGCGCATGGAACAGAAAAAATGGCGGGCGCATATTGCCAAGCGGCGACGGCTCAAGGCTGCGCCCAACCAAGACAGCGTGTATACGGTCGAGCGATCCGGCGTGCAGATTCATTTAGCAACCGGCGACATGACGGCGTTAAAGGTCGATGTGATGGTAAACAGCGAAAACGATCATATGCAGATGGCGCGGTTCTTCGACTCCGCCGCCTTAAGCGCGGCCTTACGGCTTGCTGGTGCCTATGTGACACGCGGGCGCATCCGTGAGGACACCGTACAAATGCAGATTGACCATCAACTCAACACCATGTCGGATTATGCCGGGCGACCGATTGTGATCGGGGAGGGGGTCGTCACCTATGCCGGGCACACCCAAAGCCGCTTGGTCAAGCAGGGCGTGCGCTATATCATCCACATGGTGACGGGGCGCATGGAACCCTTTACGATGGGGGACGGCAAAACGTGGATCGACTCCGACGCTGGCATCCGGCAAGCCGTCTATAATGCGCTGGACTTCGTGCAAGAGATCAACGCGAAGAAGGGGCGTGTGATTGATCTGATTACACCACCGTTTGATAATCCGGCGGAGCCTGTGCGGTCGCTTGCGCTGCCGGTCTTTGGCACGGGCACAGGGGGCTTGGCGTTTATGGGGGTGGTAGAGCCGATGGTCGCCGCGCTTTATGATTATGATTGGGCTAGATCCTCGTTAGAAAATGTATATCTTTGTATCTATCCGCTGGCGTATGTTGATAAAGTAGAAGATACCATGCAAATATATTTTAACGGTTAAAAAATTATCTAGTTCTAACGGATTCTGTGGTTTACGAAAAACATTACAATTTGAGGCAGGAATTTGCCCAATTAGAGCGATTTTCGCCTTGAATCTATGCAAAACTGACGAATCAATCACAAAATCGGGCACTTTTTCGCTGTCAACAACCTGATTTTCCGTAATAAATTCCGTAACCACAAAAAACGTTAGAACCAGTGTTTTTGCGCTTCCTCCCCATAGCTAAATCTAGGGGCTTCCGCGCTTATCTTTCGGTGATGCGTGCATTATGGATTTCGAGGATCGTTGGGCTGCTGGCGTTGGCAATCCCGCTAAAGGCCAGGATCATCAGTACGAGAATGGCTTTCTTAAACATCTTGCGTAACTACTCAGGTATGCTCTAATTTGCATACTGCCCCGGTTCAAAACCGGGGGCTAGCACAGTGCAGCGCATGTATGCGCCGCCCGTAAACGGGCTGTATAAAATTGATCTTTCGCGCTGACTAGCCCGTTTACGGGCT
>DAOTTT010000308.1:0-4963 GCA_034437635.1 Anaerolineae bacterium
GTAAGCAAATTAGAGCATACCTGAGTAGTTACAAATTATTTGACAAACCAGAGCATAGACATAATGGAACAATTACCGCTTTTTTCATCCGACCCACAAACGCAAGACGAAATTACCCGACAAACGCCGCTCATCAAGACATTCGATTTATTCCGCTTGTTTCTCAAACGAGAGGGCAAGAGTGTGCATACCATTACATCGTTTATATCTGACCTCAAATTAGTCACGGAATGCCTGGAACCAGAGCGTATAATCGGGCAAATCCAGACGAGCGACCTCAACGCTTTTTTGCATTGGCTGGAATATGATCGCCGCGACAGCAAAGGCAAGCATATTCCCTGTAGCCGCAAGTCGTATGCGCGGCGCGTGACGACGCTCAAAGTGTACTTTAAATGGTTGCATGGTCTAAAAGCTATTCCGCATAATCCGGCTGAGGCGATTTTACAGCGTAGCGGCCCGGCACCATTATCGAATGTACTCTCAATGGAACAAATCCGCGCAGCCCTTGACGCGGCTCAACGGATGAAAAAGGGCGATCATCAAGATATGCGCCCGGAGATGTTATTTCGCCTCTTGTTGGATACGGGTATCAAAAAAAGTGAGACAATACGCCTGACCCCTGCCGACATTGACCGCGCCAACCCCAATAATCCGATCCTCATGGTGCGTCATAAAGTGCGCAACACGTATAAAGAGCGCCGCATTGACCTTGCCCCCGAATGGGTCAAAGTGCTTGATCTTTACCGCGAGCAATATCCCCCCAAGCCGCAAAAAGAAGAAATTATCACCTGTACAGCACGCAATCTTGAGTATATCCTGACGGATGTTGGCGAGGCCGCAGGTATTCCGTTTAAACTGTCGTTTGAAGTCATGCGTTGGACGTGCGCCGTGCGTGATTATCGACTAGGGATGGATGAACGCAGCCTACGCGAAAAGCTCGGCTTGAGTGAGGTGAGTTGGTACGAGACAAGCCGCAAAATCAAGCAATTATCTGAGCAACTCGCAGGGGGGCAAGATCGCGATCATTCCCCGGACGAAGGGGACGAAATCGCATGACTTATGGAGACTGTAGAGGGTAATTTGCTGACTTTTGTGCTGATTGGCGCTTTGGCACAGCTTATCGACGGTAGCTTGGGCATGGGCTATAAAACCAGTACAACGACGTTCCTACTCAGTTTGGGCGTGCCGCCGGTACTGGCAAGTTCTGGCGTACACATCGCCGGTATCGCTACCAGCGCGGTGTCGGGATACTCCCATTATCGCTTCGGCAATTTGGACAAATCGCTTTTCTGGAAATTGGTTTTGCCAGGTATCGTTGGCGCGGTAATCGGCGCTGTCTTGTTGACGCGCTTACCTGGCGATGTCATCAAACCTGTTATTGCCATCTACCTGCTGTTGCTGGGCGTGCGCATCGTGTTGAAGTCGCTGCAACGGCGTTATGAACCGTCTATCAACCTACATATTACGCCTTTAGGCATGGCGGGTGGTTTCTTCGATGCGATTGGCGGCGGTGGTTGGGGGCCGATTGTGACCTCAACATTGATGATGAACGGCCACGATCCACGCAAGACGATAGGCTCGGTTAACATCACTGAGTTTTTCGTCACCTTGTTTCAGTCAGTGGTGTTTATTTTTCTTTTGGATGTCATCGCCTGGGAATTAGTCGTCGGCTTGATGATCGGCGGGGTGGCAACGGCTCCGTTCGCCGCTTATGTGACGCAACTTCTCCCGGTGCGGCGGCTGATGTTGTTTGTGGGCATTATGGTGTGTGTGTTGAGCTTGCGCACTTTGTTCTCTGTCGTTATGTGAAAGCGTAAAGTATTTTATGGTTGCTACTGTTTACCTCAAACCAAAGCGCGATAAACCCGCGTTTAACCAGCATCCCTGGGTGTTTTCCGGTGCGGTGCGTGCCGTTGAAGACGACCCAACACCCGGCGATATTTTGGCTGTGCGGGCGCATGATGGGCAGTTTATTGGACATGGATATTGGAACCCTGCCTCACAAATTCAAGTGCGCTTACTCAGTTGGGACGAGCAGCCCATTGATGACGCATGGTGGCGGGCGCAGCTTAAGCGGGCGGTGGATGCTCGTAAGGGGTATGTGCATCCGGCATACCGTGTTATCCATGCGGAAAGTGACTATCTGCCCGGCTTGATCGTTGATCGCTATGATCGCTATCTTGTGATGCAGGCGTTAACACTGGGCATTGAACGCCGTAAGCATATGATCGCGGATATTCTGGCGACCTTGTTAGATGTAGACGGCATCTACGAGCGTAGTGATACCGACGCACGCCAAAAAGACGGCCTAGAAATCAGTAACGGCTTGATATGGGGGCAAGAGCCGCCGGAACATATTGTCATCACGGAGGGCGACCCGGCGATACAATTGGCGATTGATGTTTACAACGGCCACAAAACAGGCTTTTACCTCGACCAAACGGATAATCGCGCTTATGTGCAAACACTGCTCCGGCAGATAGGCGGGCAGCGCCGGGTGTTGAATCTCTTTAGTTATACGGGCGGGTTCGGTCTGCACGCGCTACGCACCGGGAATGCCACCGTGATTAATGTGGATGCGTCATTTGATGCACTGCAATTAGCGGAAGACGCGGTGAAAATGAACGATCTACCCATCGCCGCAGCGGAGTTTATCCAAGCGGATGTGTTCGAGTATCTGCGTGATATGGCCGACGCAGGCGAACTTTACGATGTCGTCATCGCAGACCCTCCCAAATTTGCACATAGCAAATCCCAGGTTGACCGCGCCTCGCGCGGCTACAAGGACATCAACTTAAATGCGTTTAACGTCGTCGCGCCGGGCGGTTATTTGATGACCTTTTCATGCTCCGGGGCAATCTCGGCGGAATTATTTCAAAAGATCGTCTTTGGTGCATTGGCTGATAGCGGCAGACAAGCGCAGATTGTCCGCCGTTTTACCGCTGGTGCCGATCACCCTGTTGCCCTCACATTTCCTGAAGGCGATTATCTCAAGGGCTTGTTGCTGCGCGTGTATTAGTTTACGTCGTGGGCTTGGGCGACTCCCGCTTGCTCAAAAGAAAGTACGTTTTAACTTTACCTTTGCCTTTGATGACGACATCTTCACGCGCTTTAAAGATGTAATTATCATTCAGCAGCAGGTTGTAGGTATCCTCTGTAATTTGGATGTTCCCAGCGATGCCGTGCGACTCCATGCGGCTGGCGGTGTTAACTGTATCGCCCCATAGATCATAGCTATATTTGAATTTACCAATTACGCCTGCCGTGACTGCGCCGCTAGCGATGCCAACGCGCACGCTTAAATTGAGTTCGTAGCCCTGGTTAAAGTAGGCGATTGCATTGTGGAGATCAAGCGCGAAGTTGGCTGCACGCGCTGCGTGGTCGCTCTGCGAGACGGGCACTCCGGCGACCGCCATATACGCATCACCAATTGTTTTAATCTTCTCTAGGCCATACTGCAAGGTCAGATCATCAAACATCGAGAAAATCTCGTTGAGCATGGCGATCAATTTATCCGGCGGTGTGGAGTCCGTCAATTTGGTGAAGCCCACAAGGTCAGCGAAGATGACGGTGACGTTATCGAACGACTCCGCGATGTTGGTTTCGCCTTCTTTTAATCGTTCCGCGATGACAGGTGGGAAGGTGTTGAGCAGTAGGCCGTGCGCTTTCTGGTTTTCGATTTCGATCTGCTTTTTAGCGTCCAGCAGTTGTTTTTCAAGATTTTTGTGTTCGGTAATATCCTGGATGTTCACTGCCGCAAAACTCGATGCTTCGACGCTGCGATCCCCAAACGGGTTAATCGGCTCAAAATTGACGCTGAAGTGATGACCGCGTTGATTATCCATGCACTCATAGCGATAATCCATGCCGCGCGCGAGATGGTTGTGGGCAGTCGGCCAATCTTGATGGAATTTTTGCGCGAAGTCTGGGTAAACATTGGCGATAAGCTGGTGTAACGGGTTGCCTGCGGCTTCGCTTTGCCAGGCTAAACCCCACTTTTCGATCGTGCCATTTGCCCGGATGACCCTGCCTTCATCGTCTAATAGGCATATCAATTGGCTGATTGAGTCGGTGGTGGCTTCCCATTCTTGCTTAGTTCGTTGTGTTTGTAAGGCGGTCTCGGTGATGGTCGTCTGCATTTGGACAATGCGCGCACCGATGCGCAACCGTGCTTCAAGTTCGCGGGTGTTAAAGGGCTTTGTGATATAGTCATCCACCCCAGAGCTTAACCCGGTTACGCGGTCTTCGTTGGAG
Source organism: Anaerolineae bacterium (assembly GCA_034437635.1). GTDB lineage: Bacteria > Chloroflexota > Anaerolineae > Aggregatilineales > Phototrophicaceae > J038. Next base: position 4,255 of record DAOTTT010000308.1, read on the forward strand.
TCGCGTGCCGTAATCATCATAATGTAGCGGTACGGTTCGGGGTAAAGTTGGCGGATTTCTTTTACAAGTTCCAGGCCATTCATATCGGGCATCATCCAGTCGATCAAGATAATTTGTGGCGTGTGCTTGGTGAGCAGATCGAGTGCGTCTTTTGCGTTGGATGTCATTATTGTCTCATACCCGGCATACTTGACGACTTGTTCAAGCATGGTGCGTGTGGAGAGATCGTCGTCAACGATAAGAATGTGCATGGATAACCTTCTATTGTTTGTTCAAATAATTCATCATAACATTAAAAAAAAGTTTTTAACAAGATACTTATATAAAGCTAATTGCCAACCTGAGCGCGGGGTTGCTCGTATGTAGGATGTGAGTTCACAAATTGGGAGGTGCTTTTTGGAAGAGCACGACGCGGTTGCCGCTATGCGACGCGGTGACATCAACGGCCTAGCTCGTATCGTGCGAGTCTATCAGGTCAAAGCTGTGCGCACAGCAGAGCAACGGGCGGCTATTGTCCAATGCTACTATCTGGATATGACGGTCATCGTGTTGCTGATGGTCAGCACTGGGTAACTACTCAGGTATGCTCTGATTTGCTTACTGCCCCGGTTCAAAACCGGGGGCTAGCACAGTGCAGCGCATGTATGCGCCGCCCGTAAACGGGCTGTATAAAATTGATCTTTCGCGCTGACTAGCCCGTTTACGGGCT
>DAOTTT010000309.1:0-6275 GCA_034437635.1 Anaerolineae bacterium
GTCACCCCGAAGTGCCTATATATTCGCCCGTAACGGAGCCACGTTTTAGTGGCTAAGGCTGGTCAACATGGGCTTTTACAAGCCACCCGATTTATCGGGTGGTCGTTGACACAAAATCCTTCTATAGCTTTTAGTTATAAGTTTTCAGCTTGAGTTAAAAATTGACGGTAAAGCTAAATCACACCCAGATCTTTACCGACAGACTCGAACGCAACCAGGGCTTGCTCAAGGTCGGCGCTGGTGTGGGCGGCAGTGTTCATTACGCGGATGCGGGCTGCCCCCTGTGCGACCGTCGGATAGCCGATCGCCATCGCAAACACGCCGTTTTCCATCAGCTTGGCGCTGAACTCGCGTGCGAGATGTGCGTCACCGAGCATCAGCGGGATAATGGGCGTGGTGCTATGGCCGATGTCAAAGCCTAAATTGGCGAATTCGCGTTTCATCATGTCGCTGTTTGCCCACAGTCGTCCGACCAATTCTTCGGACTCTTCTAACATATCCACCGCTCCTAAACACGCCGCGACATCCGGCACGGTCATCGCGCTGGAAAACAAGAAGGGGCGACCGCGTTGCTTGAGCCAGTCGATAATCACGCGCTTACCGGCGACAATGCCGCCGACCACGCCAAACGCCTTGCTCATCGTGCCGACTTCAATATCCACCTTGCCATGTAGCCCGAAGTGATCGACAATGCCGCGCCCACCTTTGCCGAGTACGCCTTCGCCATGTGCATCATCAACCATCAGCATCACGCCGAATTCCTGTGCGACTTCGTAGAGTTCCGGCAGCGGGGCGATGTCGCCATCCATACTGAATACGCCATCGGTGACGACCAGCATCCGGTTATAGTCACCGCTGGCCTGCGCCGCTTTGATCTTTTCGCGGAGATCAGCGGGGTTATTGTGCTCATAGGCGATGATCTTCGCCCGGCTCAGGCGGCAGCCGTCAATGATGCTGGCATGGTTGAGTTGATCGCTAAAGATGGCATCACCGCGCCCTACAAGCGCCGGAATGGTGGCTAGATTGGCCGTAAAGCCACTTTGTAGGGTAATGGTGGCTTCTACGCCTTTAAACACCGCTAAACGCGCCTCAAGCTGATCGTGCAGCGAGAGCGTCCCGGCGATGGTGCGCACCGCGCCCGGCCCGATGCCGTATTGGTCGATTGCGTCTTTGGCCGCTTGTTTGATGCGCGGATGGTTAGCGAGGCCGAGATAGTTATTCGCGCAGAAGTTAATCACCTCTTGCCCATCAATCATGATGCGCCCGTCCATCGCGCTGTCAATCGTGCGGATGGTGTTGTACAGTCCTTGTTCTTTTAACTCGTCTATTTGTTCCGCTAAGTAACGGGTCTTATCATCAACGGTATACACGTTGACATACCTCCAAAATAAAGCCTATTTGACCCTCATTCTACCATGTCTCTGATGCGCCATTTAACCCCTACTCAGCGGGCTGTGATAAAATTTAGACAATATAAACACACAATCGAAAGGGTGTTCACAATGGCTGATCTGGAAAAAGACCAGGTGAAGATGGTTAAGCCGAATATTGGTTTAAATGATGAAGTAGTTGAAAAGACCGTTAACGTGCTGCAAAAGCTGCTCGCTGACGAAACCGTCCTCTATATGCAATTGCGCAATTATCACTGGAACGTTACCGGCCCCAACTTCATCCAATTCCACCAATTGTTTGAAGAACAATATAACGCTCTGCCGGATGTGATCGACAATATCGCCGAGCGCATCCGCAGTTATGGCGTAGCGGCTTTAGGCACATTGACAGAAATACTCGAACATGCGCGTCTTACAGAAGCCCCCGGAGAACTCCCGACTGCGCGTGAAATGGTGGAAAATCTGGTCGAATCACACGAGACCATCATCCGTTACTTGCGTGATGACATCGAAGTGATGGACGACATCGACAACGACGGCGAAGAAGACCAGCTCATTGGCTTGGTGCAAGATCACCAAAAGCAGGCTTGGCTACTTCGCGCTCACCTAGAAGGCTAAACCAACCATCACAAGCCCCGTCAACACGGGGCTTATTCTTCTTCCTGTTCCTCATCGTCTTCAACGACGATCGCTTCATGTTCATCGGTCAATTTAGAGACAATGGCATCGGCTTCTTCGATACGTTGTGCGCGTTTGTCAATGAAGTTTTGAATATAGGCGATGACATCGTGCAAAGGCTGCGCTTGGTCGGCCTGCATGTAGTCGGCCAAACGTCTGAGCGTATCTATCAGGCTCTCTAGCGTATAAGGCGAGTCTGCCGGGGCGGTTGCTAATGCCGTATCCAGTACATCATAGGTCTCTTGGACTTTGCCCTGTGCCAAGCGGGAGACGATCAGGTCTGCGAATGCCCAATAATTATCGACATCGGCTTGTGTTTCCGCATAGGCGAGCTTTTCAACGCGCTCGTAAGTCTTCGCCATCTCCGTGAGATGGCCCACTTTCGCATACAGCAACGCGAGATTGCTAAACGGATAGGATGATTGCGGCGTGACATCCGTTGCGCGGTTATACGCAGTGATGGCTTGCTCAGTCTGCCCACGCCGACGATACAGCCCCCCAAGCGCACCCCACCAGCTTTCGCCATCCTCATCGACCAAGTTGGGCAATGTGGTGAGCGCGTCCATAAAGTTCTGCTCGGATTTGATATAAGTCTGGTCGCGCTCGGTCGTCAAGCGCACAAATTCGGGGTTGGTCGGTTCGATACCGACCTCTTTGAGACGGGTGATTTCTTTTTGAATATCGTCTCCTATACGGCGATAGACATACCCCAGGGCGGCGCGGGCGGGCGTATATTTTGCGTCTAACGCAAGTGCCGCCTCTAGCGATTGCTGCGCGGCCTTCAGTTGGCCGCTCTGCGTGTAAACGTAGCCCATACGATAATGAATGCCTGGGTTGAGCTTGTCGAAGCCTAATGCCCGTTCGTAAGTGTCCAATGCGCCGGTATAGTCCTGGGCCCTGTACTGGCTATCCCCGACCAAGAGCAACGAGAGCGCGATAGATGTGGCTTTGGCGCTTTCTTGCTGTTGCTGTACGGCTTCCTCTAAGCGGTGGCGCTGATCCTCCGTTTGTTTCTCGAAGTTGGCGCGGGCGGTTTCTAGGTCGCTTGTCCGTTGGTGCATGTCTTCTTCAAAGCGTTTGGTGGCGGCTTCTAGCTCTTGCTTGGCGTTTTGCAATTGACGCAGGCCAAACAAACCGCCGATGACGACCAACAAGGGCACGAAGATACCGATGGCGGCGGACATGGCCTCGAACAAGCCGAAAAGATCCCCGGCGAGGCCAACGGCATCGTTGGCGCGTTGCTCTACCACACTGATTTCTTCCAGGGCGGCTTCGGCCCGTTCTGCGGCGGCTTCCGCCCGCTCGACGAGTGTGGCGGGGTCAACGGGTTCGGGCGTGGCTTCTTGCGCGTGGAGCGGCGCAGCGACCATCATCAATAAGAGCACGATCAACAAACTGAGTCGGCGCATGTCATTCTCCTAAAAATTTCTTGGCGAGTTTTTGACGCATGGCTTCCGGCCCTTCCACTGTGCCGACAAGCTGTATATCACCCCCGGCGAGGATGGCGCGTAAAATGCGTTGATTGGTCTTGCCTGTCCTAAACGCGGTAGAAATTTCATCGGCGGCGCGTCCACTACCTTCAAGGACGATAACGCCCATGCGCGTTTGGCTTTCTTTGTGGGTCGTGGCGAGATACACCTCTTGCATGGCGATCTTACCGCCATTGACCAGCACACCGGTTACCGGCTGCTGGTTATGGTGGCACAGCGCATACGCCGTGCGGACGATCATCATGGATTCGTCGCCCCATTCGGGCGTATCCACGAGGATAAAATGGGTGTGGTTGTCCTCTAAGGTGGCTTGCTGGCGCGGGTTGTCGTAACCGGGATATTCTACGCGACCCATTGGCGATATGCCGATTAGTGGGAAGGTGTAGCCCGCTGCATGGCGCGTATCGCCGATCATCTTCATAATGCCGCTTTCTGTGCCGCCATCCAACACGACGAGCTTATGCTCATGGGCAAACTCCGCGATGCCCTGGATGATCTCGTGTGTGTAGTGTTTATCCTGCTTGGACATATTCCCCGCGCCACCGCTGATGAAAAGCACCGGGCGCGGTTCGATAAAGCCGAGCGCGTGTAGCGTGAGGGTGGGGTCGGCGTTGGGCTTCACACGGATGGCTTGTGCGCTTTCCCCATTGGGGAACTGGACACTGAAAATCTGGTTGTACTCAGGTAGACTATTCATACTGTTTGCATCCCTATGAGGACCTATGCCTGCGGAATTTTTCCCTCATCTCATGGCCTGGTATGATGCCGAAAAGGTTGATTTGCCCTGGCGCAGCGATCATCCAAATCCTTATCATGTATGGTTATCGGAGATCATGCTCCAACAAACCCAGGTTGATACCGTCATCGCTTATTTTAACGCCTTTCTTGCCGCATACCCGGACGTTCATACTCTAGCCGCCGCACCATTAGACGACGTGTTCAAGCAATGGGAGGGCTTAGGTTATTATAGCCGCGCACGAAATTTACACAAAACGGCGCGTCTCGTCTCGGCTGAAATGGACGGGCGCTTTCCGTCTACAGCGGACGAACTGCAAAAATTACCCGGCATTGGCCGCTATACAGCCGGGGCGATTGCCAGCATCGCCTTTAAGCAATCCGCGCCCGTGCTAGACGGTAACGTCATTCGTGTGTTTACGCGCCTACTGAATATCGCGGACGATGTGACACAGACCGCCACCAAAAACCGCTTATGGGATCAAGCGGCGGCGTGGATGCCGACCGAACGCCCCGGCGACTATAATCAAGCGTTGATGGAATTTGGTCGTCTGGTGTGCAAGCCGAAAAATCCAGCCTGTGCGGATTGTCCTTTGCAGGCGCATTGTGCCGCGTTCGCCGCTGATACCGTAACGCAACGCCCAGTTAAGAAGAAAAAAGCGCCCACGCCACATTATGACGTTGCCGCCGGGATCGTCTACCGGGAGGATGGCCGCTTTTTGATCGCGCAGCGCCCCTTGGAGGGCTTACTTGGCGGCCTATGGGAATTCCCCGGCGGGAAGCAAGAACCCGGCGAAACCTTGCCGCAGACGCTCCAACGCGAACTGCGCGAAGAACTGGCGATAGATGTTAAAGTCGGCGCGTTGTTTACGGTGGTCAAACATGCGTTTACGCACTTTAAGATCACCTTGCATACATTTGAGTGTCGCCTTGTTGGTGCTGAACCGCAAGCAATCGAAGCGCACGCTTTCGCCTGGGTTACTCTGGCCGATGTTGATAAGTACAGCTTCGGTAAGGCCGACCGCGAAGTAATCACCGCGATGAAACAGCGCCCGCAGATGTTATTGTAGCGTGATGTTATCTAAACGTGAGGCCGCCATGATGCACCCGTTGCCATAAGACGATCATCGCGGCGGGCAAGAATGCGATACCGCCTTCCAGCGGCGTAATCTCGGATGTTTCCACGACTTCCAAGGGTGCCGGGACGAACACCATCGCAAAGACCACCAACGAAAAGAACGCAATGTTGCGCCGCCTTGGGTCGAGCTTGGTGATGTCGTTCAATGGTACGGCGTGCATATTGCCGAATAGCAGCAACAAGAAGATAAATAAGATCAACTGATTAGAGACGAAAATCGTCAACAGGATCAACACGCCGATGATGGGATAATAAAGCACTTTGGCGATGTTGCCGATGAGTGCGTACAAAATATGGCCGCCGTCAAGCTGGCCGACTGGGATCAGGTTTAGCCCGGTGACGAGTAAGCCTGTCCACCCCGCCCACGCTAATTGATTCACGACGACATCGCGGTTGCCATCCGGCAAAAACTCCCCAAAGACGACAAACTTAGACACCGCATACAAAATGCTGTTGCCTTCCATGATGCCGCCATTGATCCGGGCGACTTCTGACGTGGCTAGGCCGATGATGAGCACGGGCAAGGCAAACGCGAGGCCGACCAATGGCCCCGCCGCGCCAATATCCAGCAAGACCTTACGGTTGCGCATCGGCTCGCGCAGGCGGATCGCCGCGCCTAATGTGCCGAAAAAGCTGATAGGGAAGGGCAGAAAGTACGGCAACGAAGCGGCGGTCTTGTGGTAACGTGCAGCGAAGTAATGGCCGAGTTCGTGAGCGCCCAAAATCAGCAATAAGCCCACCGTATACGGCAAGCCACGCCACAAGTTCCCTAGCGGATTATCATAGATGGCCTGGGCGCGGGCCATGTCCTCTGCGGCGATGCTGTTGACTGCTTGCAGCCAC
>DAOTTT010000310.1:0-7784 GCA_034437635.1 Anaerolineae bacterium
TAATGCCGTCCTCGTTTAATTTTGTTAGTCATTCTACGATTTTAGCAGAAAGCAGAAGCGGCTTCCTCCACCCGCTAAAGCAGGTGGTTTCCGCCGCATAATTTCGATGAAAAATCCCTATGCTTACCCGACGCTATCTTGAACTCCAATCAATTTTGATTTAGAACAGTATGACACTATACATGCGATACCAATCAGCTTGAGCTGGTTTAAGGAGTAATAAGTTTATGGGACGATCAGGATATGGCACAGTGGGTGGGCGGCGCTCCGGCGGGAGTGCGGCCTGGCAGTGGATATTTATTGGTCTGATGGTTGGGTTAGGGTGTTCGGCTATTTTCGTGCTGACGCTCCTCACATTAGGTGTGATTGAGATCGGCGGCGACGATGACGAACCGCAGAGCATCGCTAGCAATACCGATGTTCCCGCGCCTGCGGTAGACATCCAAGGTACAGCGGATGCCGCCGTCGCTGTGGCGCTGACGGCTAACGCCAATGCACTCGGCGAGCAAGAACAGCCCCAAGCACAACCGACACAGGATAATCAACCAGCGGCTGCGCCGGAAGAAGTGGACGTAGAAGCGACGGTTAACGCGGCGATCGCGGCGACCCAAGCCGCCGCACAACCGACGGCACAAGCTGGCGTTATCCAACCGGCGACGGCTACGCCAATCGTTACGCAGCCCGACCCGAACCGCCCCGTCACGGCGACCCTGGCAACGGGTGGCGGCTTGGTGGATCCTGTGGAGAGCACCGGAAGCGAAACGGTGGATGAGGAACCGGCTGCGCCTTTGCAACAACCCGAACAACCGACCGAGATTGCTGGCGTGCCCCAACCGGGCGATGTTGATGATCCAGGCTTAGAGCGTCTCTTGAGCTTGCGCACAGCCTCCACTCGTGTTGAAAGCGGCACGTTTACGATGGGCACGGAATTTGGCGAAATCCGCGCAGCGGTGACGGAGTGCATCGAACGCGACGAAGCCGACTGTCAAACCGCCTACGGCCAAGACAGCACGCCCGCGCACCCGGTGACTGTCAACACCTTCTGGATGGACGTTACCGAAGTGACCAATGAGCAGTTTGTCGCCTTCCTCAATTACTTGGGGCCGGGGTCACACCGCAATGGGTGCAGCGGCTTCATGTGTTCTGAGACGACCGCCGAAAACGAAAATACCTACATCACGTTTGACAGCCAGAACTACGACATTGGCGAGTTCCAGCAGAATTTCCCCGTGTCCGATGTGACGTGGTACGCGGCGGAACTCTACTGCGAGACGATGGGCGGGCGCTTGCCCACAGAGGCCGAATGGGAGTTCGCCGCACGCGGGCCACAGGGCAACCTCTACCCCTGGGGGCCGACATGGAACATGGACTTTGCCCGTACCAGTCGCCCGCTGCCGCGTACAAACGGCCCGGTAGAAGTCGGCTCTATCGCACAGAACGCCAGCATCTTCGGCATACAGGATATGGCCGGCAACGTGGCCGAATGGACGGCTGATTGGTACTTCCAGGATTATTATGCACAGGTCGCAGCCCAGGCGGGCGATCAGCCCGTGCTGAACCCCACCGGGCCGACAGGCGGCACGCAGAAGGTCGTGCGCGGCGGCTCTTGGGATACACCGCCGTTCTTCTCGCGTTCGGTCCACCGCCAAGCGTGGGAGCCGAACGACCCGCAATTGTGGATTGGCTTCCGCTGCGTGTATGATACCGACCCCACCGGCATGACGGTCAACGTGCAGACGACCCAACCGCAAGGCGGCAACACGAGCGATCTCGCCCCGGCGGACACCGCTAATCAAGGCGGCGGTAGCGAAGCCGTGACGGAAGAACCCATTGACAGCCGTCCTGGGCTACCCGGTGCTGTGATGCCTAACGTCAGCGCGACCCCGGTACCACAAGTGCCACCCGGCGGCTGATCTAACATAAAATATAAAATATGACAAGCGCCCTCAAGCTTGGGGGCGCTTTTTATTTATGAGGGACGGCGGGCGCACCTACAACCGCGCTACGATCACGTCCCGCTGCTTGATGACGCGATCAACCCGGTGGGCTAGTCCATCATATGGCGGATCGTTCATCACCTGGAAGCCGCTCACCGATTGCACTAAGTCGATCATCTCCACCCGTGAAAAGCGGGTCGCATCCCAAGAGAAAGCCAACGCGCCACCATCTGCCAGCACACCCGCCCAGGCCGGGAGCGCCGCCATCAGCATCTCCTGCCATTCGTCCCCGTGCTGGATGCCATAGGGCAAATCCGTGACGATAAGCTGTGGCCGCTTGAGACCATGCACAAAATCAGCGACATCGGCGGTATCCCCGCGCCCAATCACACAGCGCATGGCTTGATCCAGCGTGATAAACCAGCGTTTCCCCACGTTTTTGAGCTTATCCTCACGGTATTTAGCAGGGATGCGCCCCTCTTTGGCAAACTGCTTGAGGAATGACACCGTGCCCTCTACGACCTTTTTATCCTGATCTACCCCGGCGACATCCGCCCCTAGCACCAAGCCGACAAAGAGCGTCGTCCCACCACCACAGAGTGGATCCAGCAGGGTGATTTTGTTCCAGGGTGTTTTACGGTAATCGCTGCTATAGCGGGCGATGTTACACATAAATTGCGTGAATAACTCGTTCGTCTTGCCGCGATACCGGCGCGTTGCGATGAGGCTCGGCGGCAAGGCCGCTTGCGGCGTGATGTCCAGCGGCTTGAGCAACGGCCCCTCTACATCGCCGATGCGATCATAATAGCGGAAGTACGCATCAGTCATCGCCATATGACGCAGCGTGTCTAAGGCTGTTTCATCCAATTGGAATTTAAGGTATTGCTGCCCGCCTAGCGCCAGCGGGGTGATGCCGCCGGTAATGTGTTCTCCAGCTAGGCTCAAGGCGAGTTCGTGCGGCGCAAGCTCGGTAACAAGTTCGGTATATTGGGTGCTGCGTTGCGGCGCAATCTGCGCGAGGATGGTCGTTGTCATAGAATTTTCTGTTTTCGGTTGTTGGTATTCGTAAGATGCACAAGCATAAACGGTAAGAGGGGTTTTGGGGAGGTGCGACGTTGGGCCAATGCGTGATTGTCTACCACGCATTGGCGATAGCGTTTAAAAGCTCAGTTGCAATATCTCGGTGACAGCATCGCGGATTTCTTCTGGCTTATACGGCTTGATGAGGTACTTATCCACATCACGCAGCTTACCGATGACGCGATTAGCTGCGTCCCCGTGTGCTGTTGCTACTAACACCGGGATCGAACGGGTATCTTCCACCCGCTTGATGAGGTCGAGGAAGTCCCACCCGCTCATACCGGGCATACCGATGTCCAAAATAATGAGATCAGGCAAGCGTCCGTTATCCAAATAATCAATCGCATCTTCCGCCGTCAAGCAAATCTTGGCCTCTGCGCCGAGCTTACCCACTACTCGCGCCACGATCTCCGCGAGTGCTTCTTGGTCTTCCACAATAAGGATGAATGGCACATGATCTGTCATCTGATTAAACCCGCCAGCAATAACAAAAATGATACATGCATTATAGCACGAGGACGGGTTAGGGTGTGGTTCTAGCTCAGTTTCAAAAAAGTATCAACAACTTCTTTGAGTTGGTCGAAGATCAAGGGCTTTTTTAAATACGCATCGACGTTGAGCGCCTGCCCTTTATTGCGGCTGTCCGGGTCGGTATAGGCGGTGAGAATAGCAACGGGGATGTCATTCAGGCCATCTTGCGTGCGGATGCTCTGCAAGAACTCCCACCCGCTTACAATTGGCATTCCAATATCCAGGATGATGAACGCCGGGCGGTGATCTTCAAGGTAGGTCTTGGCAGCCTGTGCAGAATCCGCATGATGGCTTTGGATGCCTAAACGCCGCAGAAAAAGCTGTACAATTTCTGCGACTTCTTGCACATCTTCAACGACCAATGCAGTCGGGTTGTGGTCATCTTGGCTCATGGTTATCTTTTCTAGCTGGATTGTAACACGTCAGTCACGATAGATCGCAGCGTATTGGGTACGACCGGCTTGGTTACAAACGCGCTTACACGCTCCATCTGACTAATCATCCGGTTTGTAGAGTCCGCATGGGCGGTCAATACAATCACCGGGATGGCTCGCTTGGCCGGGTCTTCCTGCATAAGATCCAAGAATTGCCAACCATTCATAACGGGCATACTGATGTCTAGCAGGATTAAATCCGGCGTGAATTGGTCCAAAAATGATAACGCATCTTGGCCGTTATCGCGATGATGTGTTACGACGTTTAATTTGCGCAAGGTCAAAGCGACCAACTCCGCAATGCTGGTATCATCTTCCACAATAAGTATATTGGCATTTTCAATCATAGAAAATTTAGACACTCAATTCTGTTATGATGATAACTTATTTTCTCACATTTCACCGCATAGTAAACGAAAAAGGCAGCTTGCAGGCTACCTTTTTCACGAGAATTTCGGATTTTTTGAAACCCGCCGCGTCACTGGCGCAGATAGACCGCGTTATCAACCGCTGTCCTTAGCTTCACCAGATCAATTGGCTTTTGTAGATAGGCATTCACGTTAAACAGTTTGCCTGTCTTCCGGTTTGCGTAATCGTTATGTGCCGTCAGCACGATAACCGGAATATGTCGTAGCACGTCCTGTTCGCGTATACGCTCCAAGAATTCCCACCCGTGCATACCTGGCATCCCTAAATCCAAGAGAATAGCATGGGGGCGGTGGTCTTCGAGGTACATCAACGCACGCATTGCGTTAAACACATGGTCGATGACAAGTTCGGTACGCCGGAACGCAATCCGAATAATATCTGCCACTTCCGGCGCGTCTTCTACAACTAAAATACGTGGTTTGGACATGATGCCTTCTTTAATCCATTTTCTCAGTTCTCACCTTACAGCATACTGTATTTTAAGGCGCATAAGTTGCAAAAAAGTGATAAAAAAACTATTTACTAACTAAAGTCAGACTAAAATCCCATCGACTTACCGATCATCTCTTTCATGATCTCGTTAGTGCCGCCGCCTATCGGCCCCCAACGCATATCGAGGTAGGCTTGGGCGATGGGGTACTCTAGCATATAGCCGTAACCGCCGTGTAACTGTACGCATTAATCCACCACGCGATTTTGCAAATCCGTCGCCCACCACTTCGCCATCGCCGCGTCGTTCGCGTCCAGTTCCCCGGCGACATGGGCGGTGATGCAGCGATCAATAAATACCTGGCCGATCTGGATTTCGGTTTTCATCTCCGCCAGCTTAAAGCGATTATGTTGGAACTTGCCGATAGGCCGCCCGAAGGCTTCGCGCTCTTGGCAATAGTCAATCGTCCAGTTGAGCGCGGCTTGTGCCGCTGCCACTGCGCCCAACGCGATCACCAGACGCTCTTGTGGCAATTGGCTGACGAGGTAGAAGAAGCCCGCGCCCTCATCCCCGATGCGATTTTCCAGCGGGACGCGCACATCTTCAAAAAATAGCTCGGCGGTATCTTGCGCGTGCCAACCGACTTTTTCCAAGTTGCGCCCGCGTGTGAAGCCGTCCATGCCGCGCTCAAGCATGATGAGGCTCACGCCGCTATGCGCCTGGGTGGGGTCAGTCTTACAGGCGACGATCACATAATCGGCGTTGATGCCGTTGGTGATAAACGTCTTGCTGCCGTTGACGACGTAATGATCGCCATCACGGATAGCGCGGGTCTGCATCCCGGCCAGGTCGCTACCGCCACCCGGTTCCGTCATGGCGATAGCGATGATCTTCTCCCCGCTGCATAAACCCGGCAACCAATGCTGCTTTTGCTCTTCGGTGGCATAATGCAGGATGTAAGGCACGGCGACATCGCTCTGCAAGCTAAAGCCGGGGCCGGTGCAATTGGCATAAGTCATCTCTTCGATCAAAATCGCATTGTAGCGGAAGTCTTCCGCACCGCCGCCGCCGTAGTCCTCCGGCACATCCATACACAAAAAGCCGAGTTCCCCCGCCTTATGCCACAGTTCACGCGGGACGATGCCGTCAGCCTCCCATTGTTTGTGGTACGGCGCGACCTCCCCGGCGATGAACTTGCGCACCGCCTCCCGGAACATGGCGTGTTCGTCGTCAAAGATTGTCCGTTTAAGCATTTTTATCTCCACCAAAATTAGATTTTGGTGCGATTGTAATATAAAACAAAATCCCCGACTACGCGCCGGGGATTTGCGGCATAGTGAGCATGGCATTGCGCCATTAAATAGCTGTTGCCTTCTCCGATAGAATGCCGCTTATCAGCGTGGCACAGTGATTGATAAGGGCTTTGTTTTCCGGCGTAAAATTCGGTTGATGCGGGTTACCGCTGGAGAAGTTCACCGTGCCGTATTGCTCGCCATCGACCATTAACGGGGTGCCGATGTAGCTTTCCAACCCCATGAGATGGTAGCATGGATGGCGGTTAAACTCGGAAACCTTCATGTGTGGGATGCTAATCGTCCGCTTCCAGCGTACTGTGATCTCGCAGTAGGTTTCTTCAAAATTAAACCGCTGGCCGATCTGTAAACCAGCGTCTTCCGGTTGATAGTATTTGACGGTGTAAATAGGCTCTACAATGTTGCTGACGATGGCGACATCCATATCCAGGGCTTGGCGGGTAGCTTCTAAAATGGCGTTGATGCGGGTATCGGCATCTTGGTCGTTGTTCGCAATAGCGTCGATTTCAGCTTGTTGCATGGGGTCTTTGCTCCAATGAATAAATTTGTCATACCCCAATTATTATATCCCTTAAGCCGTGCCAAGATTTGAAGAAATCATGAAAACGGGATATGCGCTGTGCATATCCCGTTGGATTTTATACGTCGGAGGGTGGGCTATCCGATGGTACGGGGGCGATGCGGCTAATATTGTGCTTGACTGCATAAATGGCGGCTTCCGCCCGGTTGCTCACGCCGATCTTGGATAACACGCTACTGACGTAGTTACGCACGGTGCCTTCACCCAAGAACAACCGCACCGCGATTTGGCGATTGGTCAATCCTTCCGCCACTAAAGATAACACCGCGAGTTCTTGCTGCGTTAAATCAGCAAAGGCGCTTGCGTCTTCGGCTTTGTTGGCTGCACGCACACGCTCAAAGACCATCTGTGTCATGGTGGGGTCAAGTGTGCCTTCGCCTAAGCTCACACGCTCGACCGAATGGACGAGTTCATCGCTACCGATGCGCTTGAGGACGTAACCACTTGCTCCGGCATCTATGGCCGCGAGCAATAATTCGTCTTCCGCATAAGATGTCAACATGACCACGCGGCAACCCTCTACTGTCTCGATGATCTTGCGGCACGCATCAATGCCGGATAAACCCGGCATACGGATGTCCAAGACGGCGACATCGGGATGATGTTCTTGTGCACGCGATAGGGCTTCTTCGCCAGTGGATGCCTCCGCAACGACCCGGAAACCGTCACGACTTTCCAGTAAGGCTTTTAGCCCTGCCCGGACGACGGCATGATCGTCCGCTATCAATATTCTAACCATGGTTGCCTCATTTACTGTCTTGCCACACAATTCTCTCAAAATAATTGTAGCTTATAATGTTTGGATTACAACATGACAGGTATCATCAATTTGTCATGACCTATGTGCTTAGGTGATAAAGTGTTTTGATGGCATAATATGTTTGACGCTGACACATTTGCTTTTATATAACGCGATTGACAATTTATTTATGAGGAAAGTGTCAACGACCACCCGATAAATCGGGTGGCTTGTAAAAGCCCATGTTGACCAGCCTTAGCCACTAAAACGTGGCTCCGTTACGGGTGAATATATAGGCACTTCGGGGTGAC
>DAOTTT010000311.1:0-19041 GCA_034437635.1 Anaerolineae bacterium
GTCACCCCGAAGTGCCTATATATTCACCCGTAACGGAGCCACGTTTTAGTGGCTAAGGCTGGTCAACATGGGCTTTTACAAGCCACCCGATTTATCGGGTGGTCGTTGACAAGGTTCAAGCGTCCCGTCGTCGGCAATGATGAGCGTCGGTACAGATAGAAAGCCCGTCCACGCGATGACCCGCGCTTGAGCGTCCGCGTCTTGGTCGATAAAAATTTCCGTGTATTGAATTTGATGCTCATCAAGCACGCGCTTGGCTATCATCACAAAGGGGCATCCTGTCGTTCGGGTGTACATCATGAGGTCTTTTGTCATGAGATCATCCTTGGTCATCACTGGGCGGGGGTGTAGACACTACCGATAAACCGGGCTGCGATGGGCGCAAATAACAGATGATGCCTTCGATAATCGCTTGGGAGAGCAAATCCGGCTGCGTGGTTAAAAGCTCACGGTCATCGCGCATAAAGCCTAATTCCAAGATGATACCCGGTGTGTTGACATGAATTTTGCGGAAGATATGGTAGTCGGTCATATCCCGCGTGAGGCCAAAGCGCCGTTCTAATGCGGTGCGTGCCCCATAAGCCTGTGCGATACATTCCATCAAGCGTACATCAGGCCCATCGTCCGGGCGAGCATCTGCCTTGGATACCAAAAAGCCGGATGCCCCGCCATAATCCGAGCAATCATTAGAGTGGATGGAAATCAGCGCATCGGCGCGGTAGTCGTCCAAGCGTACATCAAATTCTTCCAGCAGATCGACCGTATAACCGCGTTCGCGCAGGCCACGCCATACGCGATCGGCAACAGCAAAATTAATTTCGGCTTCGGTCAAGCCGTCTTCATCGCAGATCGCGCCGGGGTCGTCCTCCGGCCCCATATGCCCGCTGATGATGCCGATACGGATGAGATAATTAGGCGTGGGGATAGGCGTGGGCAAGATGACAGCGCCGCTTTCATCGACGGTCACCGCCTGTACACCGCGCCCGCCGTCAAAGTTGCTGATCTGGCTGCGCAGTTCCAGCGAAAGCGACTCCGGCGACGTGCTCCAACTTAAGATCGTGGCGATCAAACCACCGGTGACGATGACGATAAACCACGAGAAGATCATGCCGCCGACCATGCCCGACCGCTTTTGTTTGCGCGTGGATTTACGCCGTTGGACGCGGCGCAACCGCTGCACCTCTAATGCAGCTAACCGTCGCCGTTCGTCTTCGCTCATTGGTGGCGGTGGATCGTCTTCTGGCGTAAGGTCTTCGGCGGGTGGGGCTTCCGGCTCTGGCTCGGTTTGGTCAGCGGCATGTTGACGCATCATCGCCATAAAGACGACGGATGCCGGGGGTTCTTTAGGTTGTTCGTCTTCGGGGCGCTCGTTATCAGCCATAAACTATACTCTACCATTACATTTTCTGCATTGTACCTGATGATCGGCTTGGAATGCCAACAAGGGTAGCTAATCGCCCATTTGTTTGGGATAATAAGCGGGCTAAAGTTACGAGAGATAGTTTACGCTATGGTCAACCAAATTTCTGCGGCAGAAAACCTAACTATAGAAAGCGACGACACCTTCTGGCGCTTGCTCGTCCATAATGAGGCCGGGCAACGCACGGAGATTTTGCGTGCTGCGCCGGGTGAACCGCTCATCTTTAGCAGTGACTTCGCCCTCACGCGGCGTTTGCCGTCGATTGGTCGGCTCCCGGCCAAATATGTGCGCCAAGTCGTGCTCGGTTGGTCGCACGAGGACGATGCCTGGCACCTGGGCTTGTTGCTCGCCCGCGACATCGCCGATATTCGCGGTAGTCGCTGGTGCGAGATCGCCAATTGGCCGGATCCTGATCCGATCGTCTTCGCAGAGCTTGCGCGGCAAAGTGGCGAAGCCCTGGCAAATTTACTTGATATTCCCTTTAACATCGTCCAACCGCGTGCAGGTGCGGAGGGCCAATCACAAGCCATTGAGCGCCCCCTGCCAGAACTCCCAATTGACCTAGGGACATGGCGACTTGAAGACAACACCACGCAATTGACATTCGTCCGTTCGCGCAAGTGGTTTTTTAGCCGCTACGGGCGCATCGCATGGTATAGCCTGCTGGCAATCGTCTATATTGTGCTGTCCGTCACCACGCTGGAAAACAACCTCGCCCTCCCTAACAGCGGCGTGATGTTGCCATCGCCGGAATTGTTGCCCTATCTGGGCATTGTGGCCGCATTAGCGAGTTTAGTCGTCGTCCTATACACGGCGATTGAAATCTTGCGCGTACCGAATCAAATTGTCGTTGATGATAGCGCAATCACCGCGCTAAAAGGCAAAAGTAAACGCTGGCAAAAACCCATTGATAACGTCGAGGCAGTCTATGTGACGCACGTTTTAAAACGGCGGCGGCAGCGTGCGATGGTCGATCATGGAGAGATCAACCTCTTTAAACACAACGGCAGTTTTGACCGCTTGATCGAACAAGCGCAACGCGACAACGAAGAAATGCCTAGCATTGACGATGCCGTTACCCCGTTGACTGTCGACGATAATTTGACAGATTTACAAAAAGCTGGGTTACACCTCGCCAAAGCGATGGGCGATAAGCCGATCTGGTACGATCAACGTGAAAAATAACTTAAAGCTGCGTTAACGCGGTGTCTGTAGAATGGACATCAGTGACGATTATAAAGACAGAGAAACTGTGATGGTAGACGAACGGCCACTTATTTTATTTACCAATGACGACGGCATTCAATCTCCTGGGCTTTGGGCTTTGGTCAAAGCCTTTGCAGACTTGGGCGAACTTTTAGTCGTCGCCCCAAGGGAGCAACAATCTGGTATGGGACGGAGTATGCCCGCCGCTAGCGAAGGGCGCATCTACAAAGCCGCCGATGTTATGGACATCCCCGTTGATGACTGTACAGCCTATGCCGTTGACGGCACGCCCGCCCAAGCGGTGCAGCATGGCGTATTAGAGATTGCCAACCGCCTGCCGAGCTTGGTTGTTTCTGGCATCAACTATGGCGATAACACTGGCAACGGCGTGACCATATCCGGCACAGTCGGCGCAGCTATCGAAGGCGCAAGCCTCGGCATTAAGTCGATGGCTGTCTCCCAGCAGACACGGTATGACCTACACTTGACCTACTCCGCAGAAGTTGACTTTGAACCAGCGGCGTTCTTTGCGCGTATGTTCGGCGGTTGGATGGTCGAAAACGAAGCGATACCCGATGATATTGACCTGCTCAAGGTGGATGTCCCCCTTAACGCTACCCGTGATACCGCGTGGAAGATTACACGATTAAGCCGTCGGCGCGTGTATTGGCCGACACGCCCGGAACGTGCCTCGTTGAGCGACCAAGGCCGCCTGGGGTACAAGTACGATACGGATCCATCCAACGCGGAACCGGACTCCGATGTGTATACCTTACTTCATGAAGGGCAAGTGTCCGTCACGCCCATGAGCTTAGATATGACCTCGCGCACGGATGCCTTCCGCTTGCGGCAATTGCTCACAGGTGAGCGACAATACGGCAAGCGCAACTAACACCCCTCACAAATTCGGACAACTTAAGCGGCACTTAAAGATAAAACGCCGCTTTTTTACATCATTCTTAAGGATTGGTTCGTTTACAAAATGCTTTTGAAGTTATATAGTATGAGTGTAAAACTCATGATTTTTTAATGTTGAGGATATTATTATATTACTCTATTAGGATTTAGCACCCCGAATAGATTACGTAAAAGACGAAAAAAACGGGGGGCAATATGCTTCAGCAGGATTATTCCGAAGATACCATCCAACAACCAGAAAAACTCATCCAGTCCGCGCTGGATGCACTCGCAGCCCATATCGCAATTTTAGATGAAGATGGATACATCATCGGCGTTAATGCCGCGTGGTGTCGTTTCGCTGATACGAACGATTATGGCAAGACAGATTATGGCATTGGCACCAATTACCTTGATGTATGCGACGCAAGTTTAGGTAAAAACTCTAAAGAAGCATCATTTGTCTCAAAGGGTATCCGGGATGTCATCAATAACCGGCTTGAAGAATTCCGTTTAGAATACCCTTGCCATAGCAAAAGCCAAAAACGCTGGTTTGTCATGCGAGTGATCCGTTTTGTGTGGCACGGGCGCAATCGGTTGATCGTCGCGCACCAAAACATGACCGAACTTAAAACGGTACAGGTTGAGCTATCCGAGAATCAAAAACGCCTCCAGACGATTTTAGATAATGTCATCAACGGCATCGTGACACTCAACACCCAAGGCATTATCGAATCTATCAACCCGGCTGGAGCGAATATCTTTGGTTATGACATACAAACGATGATCGGACGCAGTGTGGATATGTTCTTACCGGCTGCTACCCGCCCCGCAAGCATGACCGAACTGCTCAAGATTTTACAGAATGGCAGCGACCATGAGATGATGGGGATACGCCAAGACAACACCGAGTTCCATATGTATTTTGCCATTAGCCCGGTGATATTGGGCAATCGTAAGATCTTCACCGGGATCATCCAAGATGTCACCGACCGCAAACAGGTTGAAGCCGAGCGCCCAGAGCGCGAACGATTATCGTTAGAGCTTGACCAAGAACGCGAAATGTGCGAGCTAAAAAATCGTTTTATCACCATGATGTCGCACGAATTGCGCACGCCCTTAGCGTCCATCCGGCTATCAAGCGATTTGCTCAAACGCTACGGCGACCAGGCACCGCCGGAGAAGAAAAACCTCTATATTGATAACATCGGTATGCAGGTGGAGTTGTTAACCGATTTGATCCGCGATGTGACGACAATCAGCAGAGGCGAGAGTAGCAATACACGCATCATGCCGGAAAAAACTGATCTTGTAGGCTACTGTCGCGGCATCGCTGATGAGTTCCGCCTCACCCATCACGAGACACATACCATCATCTTCAGCAGTCAACATCAGAACATCTTCGGCATGGTTGACCGCAAATTGATGCGTCAGGTCTTTAGCAATCTCATTTCCAACGCGCTCAAGTATTCGCCACAAGGCGGCGAAGTCATCGTCTATGTGAGCAATGGCGGACGTAACGCCAAAATCCGCGTGAGCGATAGTGGCATCGGCATTCCGCAAGAGGATCTCAAGCATTTATTCGAGCCGTTCCACCGGGCCAGCAATACCGACAACATGCCAGGCACAGGCTTAGGGCTAGCGATTGCCAAGCAAGCTATCGAGCTTCATAATGGGCGCATCAAGGTGGAGAGCGAAGTCAACATTGGCACAAGCATCACCGTGAGCCTGCCCATTCATCTCGAATAATCTTGTGTTAAACTGACGATAAATCTGTCAGTTCATGCATGAGGGGATATGTGGAGTACGCGTAACCGATTAATTTTTGCGCATTTGAGCGGCTTTTTGCTAATTATGATCGCGCTCATATGGGCAGACCAATCACAATCAATAGCCATCATTGATCCCGGTTTTTGGGCGATTATGGTCTTTTTGGTTATGCGCTTTGAGAGCGAGATGAACGATGTTGTCATCTCGCAGATTGACCTTGTCGCCGTTGTGATGGTGTTCTTACTCCCACCCTGGCTAGCGGCGTTACTCGTCGCTGTATTCAGCTTTAGCAATGCCATCTGGCAGAACCCCCGTTTCCGCTGGTCAACGGAATTGATGAATCACTTGACATACGGCATCTGTACGGGCGTTGTGGGGCTGTTATACTTGTTCTTCATCCATTTTGTTGATTATGAACTGCTATCCTGGGGCGCGTTGATTTTGATCTGCGCAGGAATGGGTGTCTTTTATGTCGCCAATGTCGCTATTGTGGCACTGGCAACAGTCACCCAAAAACCGGTCACACTCTTGCAGTTTTTACGACAAAATGCGGCGGGCTTCCCAGTTTATAGTTTGCTCGTCAGCCCTTTAGCGTATCTAAGCGTCGTCTTATATCAACAATCGCCATTAGGCGGTTGGGGTGGTTGGGCGATCTTAGTCTTGATGATGCCCTTGTTCTACGCGCAATATCTCATCACCCGCAACGCCTATAAACTCAGCGCAATTAATACACAAATGATCGAGAATGAACAAAGTTATCAGGATTTGATCGAAAGTTTGCCGGTTGGACTGTATCGCGTCAAGCCGGATGGTGCATTGATTAATGCCAATACTGCTTTAGCGCACATCCTGGGTTTTGACGACCGCGAAAGCCTATTACAGCACAACACAAAAGATTTATATGTAGAGCAAGAAGACCGTCAAAACTATATGCAAGAAATTGTACAAGACATCAAAAACGCCCATATCTTGCATCTCAAACGCCCGAATGGAGAACATTATCAAGTGCGTGATACGACCAACGCACAACATGATGATGACGGCAATTTGCTTTATATTGACGGCGTTGTGGAAGACATCACCGACCAGCAGCGCATTGAGCATGAGCTAGCGAAAACTAACCACTTAATCCATCAAGCAAAGCAAGAGTGGGAAGCGACCGTTGACTCGTTGCCGGACTTGGTATGCTTGTTGGATGTCAACAAGACGATTATCCGCAGTAACCGCATGATTGAACAATGGCAACTCGCCCCCGTCAATGACGTAGCAGGCAAGCCCATAAACGACATTTTGCAGCAGTATAAAGCGATCTTGCCGACTAAAATCTTAATCGACCAAGCATGGGTGTCGCTCAAACGCCAGGAAGCATTTACCGTCGAGTTACGCCACCGCCAAACGGCGCAAGTCGTTATCGCCCAGTTTAGGCCACTCAAAGACACATCATTTCGATCCATGCGGCAGCGGGATAGTTTCGCCGTGCTGACTTTGCATGATGTTACCGAGAGTAAGCAGCTTGAAGAAGCCTTACGGGATGTCAACAGTACGCTAGAAGCGCGGGTGCGCGAGCGTACCGAACAACTTGAGCGCGAAATCCAGCAAAAAGAAAACCTCATGCATGAGATTGAGCAAGCCCTCATCCATGAGCAGGAGACAAACGCCTTTCGTGCGCGTTTTAGCACCATGATTTCGCACGAGTTTCGCACCCCGTTGACCATCATCCAAAGCTCTATTGACCTCATCGACCGCGCAGGCGATCGCCTGGAGGCGACACGCCGTACAGAAATTCACCAACGGATACGTAATCAAATTCGGCATTTGGTCAACCTGCTTGATGACATTATGACCATCAGCAAAGCCGATACTGTCGGCATTGATGGCACATTGGAATGGGTTGATCTACCGTTGTTCAGCCAACGCATGGCTGTCGAGATGCGCCAGTTGATTAAGCCAGAACAACATCTCACAATTCATCTGGATAACCTGCCGGATAAATTCTATTTAGATGCCAAGCTCATCCGGCAGATGACGGCTAACTTGATCTCAAATGCGGTTAAATACTCCGGCATAAATGGCAAAATCCGCCTTGAGATCATCGGCGATGAAGACGGCATCACACTGAGCGTGACCGATAACGGTATCGGCATCCCGCCGGAAGCCCGCAATCACTTGTTTGATGCATTTTATCGTGCGCAAAACGTCGGCATGATCTCCGGCACGGGCATCGGCTTGGCGATTGTCAAACTCGTCGTTGACCTCCACAAAGGCACTATCGTGATCGAAAGTCCAGCAGGCGGCGGCACCCAATTTATTGTGCGATTGCCACTCAAACAGCGCGTGACATCATGATGCGATTGCTACTACTACTATGCTTGCTTTTTCTCGCGCCGTCGAGCTATGCGCAAGAGACAGACGACCAACGGATAAGTTACGGTGAGGTCGTCGCGGATCGCATCGTCGGTTCGCAACCGCGCAACGTCTACGTGTTCGAGGCGCTCCGGTGCGATTTCGTGTCGGTGCGTGTCACCGTCACCAGTGGCAACCTTGACCCCGTGTTGACCATCCTAGACGACACAGGCGCACCGCTCATCATACAGGATGACGCTAACGGCACCCAAGACCCGGCCTATTCTCCCTTACTCATCCCACGCACCGGGGATTATCGCATTGTCGTCGGGCGCTTTGGCTATGATCTCGGCACGACAACCGGCACCTATGAACTCATCGTTGAGCGCATCGGCAACGGCAGCGCGTCAAACTGTGCTATGCGCTATGGTGATACGGTCTTCTACACCATCAGCAGCGAGGAGACGCAAGCCATCTATAGCTTCCGCGCTACCCAAGGGGATATTGTCAACATTACCATGCAGCAACGCTCCGGCGACCTTGACCCGTATTTAAAGTTAGTAGACCTCAACGGCGTTATTCTCACTAGTAGCGACGACATCGCCAACAGCCGGGATGCCGCCGTACAAGGCTTTGTCATCCCAACAGATGGCACATATTTTATTTTTGCCACGCGCTACGGCCAAGAAGCAGGGTCAAGCACGGGCAATTTCTCGTTGACGCTCCAGGAAGCCGCCAACAGCGGCCTCGGCAATTCCCCATTGGCCGCACAGCCCATCGTGTTGAATACAATCATCGATGCGGAACTGACCGAGAGCCGCTTCGCCCGCTACTATCGGTTCGAGGCGCGACGCAACGACATTATCACTGTAAGCATGTCGCGGCGCACTGGCAACTTAGATAGTTACGTCATCTTGGCGAACGCCAGCTTACAAGAACTCGCCGCCAACGACGACATCAGCAACGAAACCCAAAACGCCCGCATCAATGAATATCTCATCCCAGCAAATGGCACCTATTACATAATCGCCACGCGCTACCAGCAAGAAGACGGTACCACCATCGGCATCTATCGCTTGGAACTCAGCAGTGAGGGCAACGCCTTCGATGGCTTGGCTGACGATGTGCGCCGCATCCGCTACGGGACATCGCTCACGGGGACGCTAGACGACGAGACCCCGGCGATACGTTATGCGTTTTGGGGGCAAGCCGGGGATGAAATCCGTGTGACGATGGATCGCAGCAGCGGCGACTTAGACACTTACTTGACCATTCTCAACGCGGATGGGGTCGTTATCCGCAGCGATGACGACAGCGGCATCAACAAAAACGCCCGCATCGACCGCTACCGCCTGCCCGCAACCGGCGTTTACATTATCGAAGCGGCTCGCTTTCGTAGTGGCGAAGCCGCGCCGACAAGCGGCGATTTTATTCTGATTTTGGCACAATTATTCGACGGCTCATAAAGTAAAGGTTTTAGTGTTACGGGCGGCATTCTTGCCGTCCGCCAGAATGGAAGCAAAATCGTGATTTACTGAGCATAGCTTTAAAGATCAAAAGAGTTTACTAAAAACCTATAGCTGTTCGCTATAACTGCCATCTATAATTACAGTAAAAGATGATCGGTATCAATTGCAGAGGGACTTATGCGCGAGATTATCGCAGTTGACAACATCCGCAAGATAAACCAGCTTACCCAGGTCAAATGTGGGTGGATTACACAAGTTGTTTGGTCGCCAGATAGCACGACACTAGCCGTCGCCAGCGCCAACGGCGTTCGCATCTATGCCGGTCAATTTGGCGGGCAACCTACCCACAACCTCACCGGGCACGAAGGCCATGTGAAGGGAACCGCCTTTAGCCCAGATGGTAAATTATTGGCTTCCGTCGCGTCCGACACGACCTTAAAACTATGGGACACCAGCGACATACAAAACGCCGTGCCAGAGGTGGCAACGCTCAAAGCGCACACCGACTCTATCGACGCGGTCGCCTTCAGCCCGGACGGTAAAAGCATCGCCACAGCCAGCGCCGACGGCAGCATCTACCTATGGGATGTCGCCAGCGGCAAGCAACGCGCCAAACTCGACGGCCACGAAAAAGAAGTCGCCACGCTGACCTTCGCTATGGAAGGCAACGTACTATTCAGCGGTTCGTGGGATAACAGCATCCGCATGTGGGATAGCGGTGCACAAACTGGCGGCACGGTCTTCGGCCAGCATGAGGATTGGGTACGCTTCTTGAGCGTCAACCCCACTGGGACGATGCTCGCGTCAGCCTCTAAAGATGGCACAGTACGCTTATGGGACGTTTATGAAACGGATGAAAGCTACGCCCTCATCCAAGCGCACACCGGCGGCGCGGATGCGGTCGCCTTCAGCCCGGACGGAACGCTCATCGCCACTGGTGGACGCGATCATGTCGTGCGTGTATGGAGCGTGTATCAGCTTTTGGCGGATCGCACTGCCGGGATCCAAGACGCACTCCTTACGATCCCCGGCCATGAGAAACCGGTGATGTCTGTCGCGTTCAACTCCGCCGGGACGCTCTTAGCCTCTGGCAGCGGGGATAATACGGTGCGCTTATGGGCGATACACCCCAACGACGGTTAACACGGCGTTATATGCTGAATCTATTTTTTGTACTCAATGTGGCACTCATCCTAGGGATTACCGGGGTGGGTGTCTATTTTAGCTATATACAAGCCCACTCATTCGTCCGTTCCGAAGGCCCTCCATTGAGCGTTCAGCCCGATGTCGTCGGCTTGAATAATTGGCAAGATGTGACGTTTACCGCGGCGGACGGCATCCCGTTGTCAGGCTGGTACATCCCACCGACGACGGCACCCGCGCCTGCCGTGATGTTTTTGCACGGTGTCCAAGCCAACCGAGAGCAACATCTGCGCGTGGCAAAGTTACTGCATGATGCGGGGTATGGCGTGCTGCTGTTCGACATGCGCAATCATGGCATGAGCGGCGGAGAGCATACCACAATGGGCGCATTGGAAGCCCTGGATGCCGTCGCCGCGTTTGAGTGGCTGGCCACACAGCCCACCGTCGATGCCGAGCGTATCGCGCTTTATGGGCATTCTATGGGTGGTGCAACGGCAATTATGGCAATGGCGCAGTTACCACAAGCCCATACGCTCATCGTGGACACGGCTTATACGAGCCTCCGTGATGTGGTCGGGGATGGCGTAAACGCCCTAACGGGTTTACCGCCGTTCCCCTGGGATTGGCTGGTCGTGTGGATGACAGGCCGCATGAGCAATACGGATGCCTTCGCCGTGCGCCCGATTGATGCTATCCCGACGATTGCGCCGCGCCCGGTGTTGTTTTTGCATGGCAGCGCCGACTCGACGATCTCACTCAAGCATGGACGGGCACTCTATGATGCCGCGCAAGACCCCAAGCAATGGGTGGTCTTTGAGGGAGCCGGGCATGGCGGCTTATATGAATACGATCCACCATTGTACGAAACAACGATTTTGACGTTTTTGGATACGGCTTTTACGGAAGCCAATCCGTGAGGGTTTGCTTGAACTGCGGCCATAATTCATCGTGGATGGCATGACCACAAGCAAAGGTCTTGAGTGTCCCTTGTTGCGCACGCTCCACAAGCCGCTGGCCGTATTCTACGGGGTTAAGCGTGTCCTGCTCGCCGAGCATCAATAACATCGGCGCGGCGATGTGATGCGCCCGCGACAGGCTAATATCCCCGCCACTGTCGATCATCTGATGCATCGCCCGTATCCAACGCAGGGCGAAAGCATCCGGGCTGGTGATGTGGTTGGCTTGTTGTTCTTCTGCTGTCATCCACGTCGCCGGGAACATCCGCTGTGCGACCGGGCGCATGGCCGGGCCAAAGTAGCCGACAGCGCCCCACACCGCGACCGATAAAAACCGCTCCGGCGCAGTCGCCGCCGCACACAGCGCAACCTCCCCGCCATCGGAATACCCCAACACATGCACCTGCTCAACATCGAGCGCATCGAGCAAGGCCAGCACATCATCCGCATCCCGTTGATAGAAGTTCGCCGGAAAATCACGCGGCTTCGGGGTGGACTCGCCATAACCGCGCAAGGTCGGCCCGATGAGGCGATAGCGCGGGCTTAACCAGTCGATGATCTGCGGGAAGTGGCGCGATGCAGAGCCTAACAGCCCATGCAACAATAAAATCGCCTGTTCGCCGCTGCCTGTATCCAGTGTATCGAGTTGAGCACCTGTCGGCAGATCAACACGGGGCATTTAATTTCCTTTGGGCAATGCAAAAACGGTGTTACCGCTGATGACATACATAATCTCGCGGCGATTTTGATCGCTCACGACGACGACATCCTCAATCAGATCAAAAAGCGTCTCATCGAACGGGCGATAACTGGCGTTAAAGTTGCCGATGAGTGACGTTTCGTATAACGTCCGTACATTTTGGCTGACGATCAACAAATTAAGCGATGTCACCGTCTCGTTGAGATACATCGACTGGGCGTTATTGATGGCTTGCCCTTCCGGGAAGCTCGTATACCCAAATTCTTCGCGCTCCCCGTCGAAGTAACTGGTGATTGTGCCGTCGGCTTGCAGGATGTACACCTCACCCCGCCCGGTGATTTCCAGATCGACCGGGCCGCGTAACGTGGGCTTCGTCGCCCCGCCGAAGTATTCGCCCGCGCCCGTCGCAAACGAGCCGCCCGCCTGCTGATAGCGCCATACTTGCCCGTTTTGCGCTTCAGCATCCAGCAGATACAAGGTGCCGTTGCCTTGCCAGATCGCCATCGCAATCGGCTCGCCCCAGCGATCTTGGTCAATGATGCGTTCGCCGCGACACTCCAAAAAGCGAATTTCGCATTGAATCAACCCGCCGTTACGGTCTAGCGCGACCAAGTTATCGTTAAAGGGGTTGATTGCAATGTCGATCAACTCCCCAACCTGGACGTTATTCACCACCGCGCCTAACTGGATGTTCGGGATAGCTAAAGCGCGTTGAGCGGCGCTCAGACCATCATCGCTGAGGATGATCTGATAGACAAAATTATTGACGCTATCCAGCACGAATAGATTTTGCTCTTGGGCGATGATGCGCGTTAAGCGTGCCCCGCCGGGGATAGAATCAATCACAATCGGTTCAATGCGCGTCACCTGGTCATACGCATCGGTGATCGAACGCGCCTCAGCCCGGATACTGGTCAATTGTGGGTCATCTGGGCGCAGGGTTTCGCATTCGTTGACCTTACGCAGCACCACATCCCAGGCATTGAGGATGGTCTGACGGTCGCTGTTAACAACTTGCGGACTCCGTGCCGTCACGACGAATTCATCCAACTCTTGCAGGCAGATTTCAAACTGGCTTTCATCGGTGCCGCTCAACCAAAGGACAATGACCAACGTCACCACGATGACCGGGAGCGCGATAACCGCACCCAACCCAATCGGCGACCGCAACCACCCGCTTTGCTCTTCATCGTCCGTGCCGAAGTAATGGTTAATCATGCGGTTGAATACGCCGAACACGCGCCCTAAACTTAAGGTCATCCGGCCAAGCGCCCGTTTAAAATGCCGCCATATTACATCCAGCGGGCCGGGTCGCCGTTCGCGGGCTTGCTGGTTGGCCTTGGCGATCGAGTCCGGCTGTGCCTTGACAACCGGCTCCCGGCTAGGCTGTGTGATCTGCGCGGTAGACTCCGCTGCGGGGATGTCATCGGTCAGGGCTTCGTCCGGCAGCACAAACTCGACCAGCATCAACATCAACTGAAGTTTGGCGATCTCTTTAAACGCCACCAACGCCGTCGCCACATCCATGCTGACGATCGCGTTTTCGATGTCATTTAGGGGGAAAGCGGCCAAGTGCGCATCCCCCAAGACTAAGCGTGTACCGACGTTAACGCGAAACTGCGTGAGCTTCACATCGGGTTCTGCGGCAATGCCTAGCGACATTTGATGCAGCGTCGTTAAATCCTCCGGGAAGGTGCGCGTGCGCCCGTTCTGGCGGATGATGGCAACCGTCGGTCCCATTTGCCCGACGATCATATCTGAGCCACGCAACACCCCGCAGATCAAACTCGCCTGATACTTTTTCTCATTTTTTTGGTTGTACTCAAAGAGATTTTGGTTCACATGCTGGAACAAGTCGCGCAAGCCAGCCGTTACACTGCCGCTACTGGTGAAGTAACGTTCTGTGGCGAGCGCGGTAAGCCGTTCGTAAAAGGTCGCCGCAGCAACACTCTTGCCATGCGGCGTAACCAACGCAAAAAAAGTGTCAGCTTCGCGCCCGCGTGTGGCACGGGTCGGCGCGACCTCACACAATGCCCCTGGCGGCGGCATACTGATCGACCGCCCCCCGACAATATAAAGATGACCAACTAACGATTCGTATTCAAATGCCATTTGCAATACTCAGCTTACCATACTGCAAGCATTGTACTATCAAACGGCAATAGATGAAATGTACTCCCGAATTTGCACCGGTAACACAGGCTTCAAGGCGAAATCAACCTGTGGCAGTTCGTCTGCATAATGTTGATACGATTTATTGGATGTGATAATGAGAATGCGCGTATCATGCAGGCGATCTATCTGTTGTACGTATTCCAATACCACATCGCCATTTTCTTGCGGCAACATCATATCTAGCAATATCACTTTCGGGGTACTCTGTTCCAAGATATCAATAGCCTGGGTGCCTGTTATTGCTTCCACAATATCGCAGCCCATCTTGGTTAATAAATGGCGATAAATAACTCGTAAGCTGTCATCATCTTCGACAACTAACACTAGATCGCCCATAGCATACTATCTCCGCATCTGTAGTCAATAACAGTTTACCCTCTTTTCTTAGGAGGGACAAATTTTAATTATCGCAAGCGTTGAACCTAACATCCATAAACAGGCATGATACACTTGCCACCTTACAAGCTACCACAGAAGAGTAAGGTATGGCAATCAACACAAATCTAACCGACATTAGACATATTGCAGAAACAATCGCCCGCGAAGCCGGTGATATTGTCATGAATTACTACGGCACAGGCTTTAAACAAGCGACAAAAGCCACACAAATTGACATTGTCACCGAAGCGGATGAAGCATCAGAGAAGCACATCGTCCACCGCTTGACCACAACATACCCCGATCATCATATCGTCGGGGAGGAAGGCGGCGGCATGGGTGCCCCGCGTGCGGAGGCGGCCTATCGCTGGTACGTTGACCCTGTAGACGGTACAACCAACTTTGCCAATGGCATCCCGGTTTTTGCCATCAGCCTCGCCCTGACTGATGCTGACATGAACCCACTTGTCGGTGTAGTCTATAACCCAGCACAGGACGAGCTATTCAGCGCAGCTAAGGCGCACGGCGCAACCCGCAATGGCGAGCGTATTTACGTCTCGGATAAGGCCGTTTTGCAACAGTGCGTACTTGCGAGTGGTTTCCCTTACGACAAATACACCGACTCAGAAAACAACCTTGATCGCTGGGGTAAGTTCTTGGTGCGCACACGCGGCTTACGGCGGATGGGCGCGGCGGCGTTGGATTGCTGCTATGTCGCTGCGGGACGCTTTGACGGCTATTGGGAGGCCAAAGTCCACCCCTGGGATGTGTTGGCGGGGATACTGTGCGTCACCGAAGCGGGCGGCACTATCAGCAACTATCACGGAGAAACGCCCCCCGGTTTTGTGACCGAGGGGCGCGTTGTCGTGAGTAATGGACACATCCACCAACAAATGCTGGATGTGCTGGCCGGTACACTTTAGAACGGCACCGGCGGGCAGGGGCGCTCGCCAATGGCCTCGGCTAAGTCGCTGCGGATCCAGCCGCGTGTGAAGGCATCATCTATGCGTGCTTCGATCTGATACCATACATCGTCATTATCATCGAGCCGCTGCTGATAGACGTTAGCGCGGGTACCTTGTGGCAACACGCCGATAATGGCCGCGCCAATATCCGGTTGTGAGCGCACATTAGCACGGGTGCCTATCGGAATTTCCACGATGCACAGTTCCAGCGGTGTCGGCGTGATCGTCGGCGTGCTGGTAGCGGTCGGCGTATTCGACGCGGTGGGGGTGGAGGTCGGCGTGGATGTATGCGTCGGCGTGTTGGTATGCGTCGGCGTTTCGCTCGGTGTCACCGTGAGCGATGGCGTGACCGTCCATGTCGCAGTGGGCGTTTCGCTTGGTGTCACCGTCGGCGTGGATGTATACGTCGGTGTGCCGGTATTGGTCGGCGTGGGCGTGTTGCTCGGCGTTAAGGTGACCGTCGGCGTTTCCGTCGGCGGCGGGTTGACGATCGGCTCCCATTGTGGCCGTGTGATTAACACCAACAATCCCAGAATGATGATAATCCCACCGATCGCCCCCGCGACGATCAAACGATTGCGGACCCGCGTCCCCCGCACTTGATTTTCCAAGCGCATGAGTTCCGCCCTACGCCCTAATAAGCGGAAAGGCTCCTCGTGCATACTGTCAATCCACGTCTGCGCCTCGCTGATGTCGCCATCTTCCAGCGCGACTTCCGCACGTTCCATATAGCGCGAGAACAACTCGTTCACGGTGATGCGATAGCGTTCATCCTGGGCATGGTCGCGCAGTTCGGCCAGCATCCCTCGTGCTTGAGAAAGCTCTGCGTCGAAGTTCTGCGCGATCATCGACGATGCCCGCTCGACCATCTGCTTGGCACGTTGCATCTCGCCCGTCATCGCCCGGACTTGCGTCATCAAGTCGCTCATGCGCGTATCGCCGGGGTCAAGTTCAACGCCAAGCTCTAGCATACGCTGCGCCTCTTGGCTCAATAGGAGCTTTTCGTCAACGGTCGTGGTGTTTTGCGCCCGGTTGAGCGCCCCTTCCGCTTGGTCACTAATCTGATTTTTGATAGCCGCTAGGCGGTTATTCGCATCGGATTGCAGAGCGGATAGCCGTTGACTACTCGGCAACAATTGCCGCGCCCGCGCCAGGATTGCCATGATGTTTTGTAACTGGGAGGCTTGCTCGGCCAATGACCCGCTGAGCATATTCAACTGCACGCTGACTTGATCCGCATCTTGCTGGACTTTGCGCACGGTTTCCAGGCGTTCTTCACCTTGTGGGTCGTTGGGGACGACGCGCAGCGCCCCCTCATATTTGCGGATAGCTTCTTGCCAATTGTCCGCCGCCATCAAGCGGTCGCCCTCGTTGAGCAGTTCTCGCGCTAAAGCCAAGTCTTGGATGTCGAGCATGGCTTGTTCGGCATCCTTCCAACTGAGGATGCCGTTACGCTCGGCAAGGTCACGGGCTTCGCGGTAAAGCCGTTCGGCTTCCTCATAATTCCCGGCACGCACAAGCGAATTGGCGCGGTTAAACGATACGCGGGCATCAAACGGAATACGATGATCCGGCACAACGCCGCGTATCAAGTTATCCTCTGATTTTTGGCGATAATCTTGCGCAGTTGGGTTGTTGGGTTGCTTGGCTAAGAGACGATTAGCGATTTCGATCGTCTGCTGATAATCTCCTGCATAGTACGCTTGTGTTAGCTCTGTGGAAAGCGCCTCGACAGTATCGCCAGTAGGTACGGCGGACTGCTGTGACGTTTGCCGTGCCGGTTGGGCTGTGGTGTAACGCGGCGGCATCGGTGCATCATCAGCAGTGGTGGACGATGACGGTGTTGATGACGGCTCCGGCGGCAGTTCTGGCGTGGGGCGTGCCGGGGCATCCACCCCATGCTGCCGAAACAAATCCCCGACGCGCTGCGCGGCCTGTTGCGTGTGATTGGCGGCCTCTTGTAACAAGGCGATCGTATCGTCATCGGTCGGGTTTAGCGCCAAGGCTTCGGCAAGAATATCAATCGCCTCGTCAATGTCATCGTCATCCCCGGCGATCTCGATGCGGATACGCGCCCGCCGGATGAGGCCGCGAATAGTGGCCGTTGTCTGCGACGTTGGCGCATTAAGACGGGCGATCTCCGTAAAAAGTGCTTGCGCCTGTTTTTCATAAGGGGTATTTTTAGCATCAGCCATCAACTCGCGGACGGTGCGCTCAAGCTGTGTGACTTCATCAGACACATCGCTATTTTCGGCACGGTCCGCCAGTTTACTAACTTGTTGCTTTAGGGTTTCAATCCGTTGCGATAAATCCGCCATAGGCATTATCCTCATCTCATTGCGTAAGACGTTAACGCAATTATATCGCATGAGCAAGTGCAACTTTGTGCCAGATATGCTACACTATTTTTAAGCGAGAGTGAGATTTTTGACTGATGATTATGTTATCCCCCACGCACCGCTTGATCTTGACCTATAACATCAACCCGGTGCACTACAATGCGTATTATCGTTACATGTTGGGTGATTTTGTGCCGACGATGCAAAAACTTGACTTGCATATGCTCTATGCTTGGCAGGTTGTCAGCACGTCGCAGCCAGAGCGCCAGATTGACTTTGTCTGCGAAGGCGAACATATTATCCAAAAAGCGTTTAAAAACGATCGGTTTGTCCGTGCAGAGCGCCGCTTAGCGTTGTTCACCTTGGCGTACCAACGCAAGGTCGTTGTATTCGCTAATCGGTGTCAAGTTTAGCCCATCTGACGTTTGCCCTTCGCCCGCTGTCACTGCTGTTGACATGGCGCAACCTTCGCATGTTATAATCACCCCCATTAACGTGATGGCAAACATCACATTTAAAGCAAACTGTGGAGACAAAATCTATGCCTCGCAATCGTTTTTCATTATTAGCAGTCGTCTTGATGATCGTCTGCGCTTTATTGATGATTAATTTAGTCGTTGTCGCACAAGACAACTTACTCACGGATCCTGGGTTTGAGTCAACGAGTGTGACTGTCGTTGCACAAAGCCCGACAGAAGGGATAACTTTTGCAGTCAGTGCGGATTGGAATGGCTG
The DNA here is from genome assembly GCA_034437635.1 of Anaerolineae bacterium. Taxonomy (GTDB): domain Bacteria; phylum Chloroflexota; class Anaerolineae; order Aggregatilineales; family Phototrophicaceae; genus J038. Next base: position 18,497 of record DAOTTT010000311.1, read on the forward strand.
GTATACGGAAACACCACGCAACGCGGAATGGCAAAACCGCATCCCTAATGGGACAGGCCGCAATAACGCCGGGTTCGGCTTTGTCCGTAGCGGTAATCGCTCGATGGAACTTAGCCGTGGCTTTTCAACATTTACCGCAGCCATTTATCAAACGGTAACTGTACCAGAAAATGCTAACCTGCGCGGTAGCGCCTACATGGTCATGGATATTTCCGGTGATAACGCTGGCAGCGCCAACTCAGCGGCACGGGTGGGCATCGACCCAACAGGCGGCACCAATCCACTCTCAAACAGCGTTATTTGGTCACCCACGACCACCAACGCCCTGGCCTCTAACGGCTTTCGTCAAGTGAGCGTCAACGCAACGGCACAAGGCACACAAGTCACGCTGTTTTTGTACGCTACACAGAGCGTCCCAACAGCCGGTAATGGTATCTTCTGGGATGACGCATCGCTGACCGTTGGCGGGCCAGGTGGCGGCAGCCCTGCAAACCCGACAGCCGACGGGCCGACCAACACACCTGTGCCAACTGCACCATCCGTTG
>DAOTTT010000312.1:0-1566 GCA_034437635.1 Anaerolineae bacterium
GGTAGACGTTCTCACCGCCAGTAACAATGAGATCACTCCGCCGTTGCACGAGCCATAAATCGCCATTCGCATCAAAGTAGCCGATGTCCCCGGTGTGTAGCCAACCATCGCGCAGGGTTTGCGCCGTCGCTTGTGGGTTATCCACATAACCGCGCATTGTCGTTAATCCCTTCACGATGATCTCGCCATAATCGCCGGGTGGGGTATCGTTGCCTTGTTCATCCACCATCCGCACCTGTGTAAACATCAACGGCTTGCCGACCGTACCGGGTTTGCTCATCGCCGTAGATGGCAGTGCCGTCACAACTTGGGAAGCCGCCTCACTTAAACCGTAAGTTGTCGCTACCGGCACACCTTCATCAATACACCGTTGCATCAGTTCCGGGGAAGCCGCCGCCCCACCCAATAACACCAGCCGCAACTTATCCGACCAAGGTTCACTGCGTTGATCCAGCAAGCGATAGAGCATGGTCGGCACGAGCGAAACCAGGCTAATCGCCTCGTGTGTCAGCGCATGGTTGACTGCATTAGCATCAAAGCGTGAGCGTAAGTCCACTGTAATGCCGTATAAGCAGGCCCGCAACACAATGCTTAATCCACCCACATGGAACAAAGGCAACGTACATAACCACACATCATCCGGCAGATGCCCTAAGCGATAAGCTGAAGCCATCGCGCTATAAAAGACGTTGCCATAGGTCAGCAACGCGCCTTTAGGCTTGCCGCTTGTGCCGGATGTATAAACGATCATCAAGGGCGCGTCTAAATCTACTGGTCGCGGCGGATGCGGGTTTTGTGCATGGAGTTGATTGACGTGATAGCGTGTAAAGCCATCCGCTATCCCATCCGGCAAGCTGTCATCGCTGATGAGCGCGGTACAGCGGGCGTTTTGCAGTTGCCAGCGCAATTCGTCAGCGGTCAAGCGGGTGTTGAGCGGCACCATGACCGCCCCCCGGCGCATTAACGCAAATATCACCGCGACATATGCATACCCCGCCGGAAGATACACACCAACGCGATCCCCGACGTTAACGGACCTTAGTGCCGCAGCATAATCACCCGCCGTAGCGTGTAAACCCGCATAGGTGTAGTGTTCGCCTGCAAAACGCAAAGCGACTTGTCCCGGTGTCGCCCCTGTACGGGCTGTCAGCCAATCTTGCATGTCATTTTCCTTAGCACTACTATAAGAACTTTGCTAGAAATATTGACGTAAAGCCATATTCAGGTATAGTATGACATTGATTTTAGCAGACGAAACCTTAGAGTGCTAAATTAGCCTGGAGGATTATTCAACATGGCGAAACAAATCGTCTTCGATACTAACGCACGCAATCGCCTTAAGAAAGGCGTAGATATACTGGCAGATGCCGTTGCAACGACACTCGGCCCTAAGGGGCGCAACGTTGCCATTGATAAGTCGTTTGGCGCACCGACCGTCACCCATGATGGCGTGACCGTCGCCCGCGACATCGAACTGGAAGACCCATTCGAGAATATGGGTGCGCAGATGCTCAAGGAAGCAGCCACCAAGACTAACGACATCGCTGGTGACGGCACTACCACCGC
>DAOTTT010000313.1:0-6940 GCA_034437635.1 Anaerolineae bacterium
GATGCTGACTGAAGTATAGCATAAAACGCCTGATGGTGGCGTATTTTGCCCGACATGACCCGATGCAAAATCCAGCCACACATCAGGCGGGCTAAAGCCCACGAGAAACCCGCCTAACCACTGCCATTAAAATGGCGTGGCTTGCGGCGGGTTCAAAATCTGTCATTTATTGGTCACTTTCTATAGGAAGAAAAGGGTTATAATCGCCATCTTTGCCGACATAATCCGGCGCTTCAAGAAAAAGGCCATGTCCACTGACGGCAACGCGCCCATCGGGTAAGGTGATCTCACTTTTGCACCAGACCTTGCGCCCGGATTTGCTCTCTACCCAACCGCGTACCGTGATGTTTGTATCCAGTGGCACGCCATACTTGAGGTCAAACTGAAGGTTGGCCGCCACACAACGATACCCTTGGTGCCATGCAGAAGCGCCCATTGCCTCATCTAATAATGCAATCAACGAGCCGCCGTGTGCATAACCGGGTGGCCCCTGCTTTGAAATTCCAATTTTGACCTGTCCAATGACGCTGTTATCTGGCTGAGCGTAAAAGCGCATTCCAAGGCCGTTAGGGGCGGGATGCGTGATGAAATCGGTGCCCCCAATCGGTATACTTTTGTCCATAAAAACTCCAAACATCTTTTTATGCAAATTGTAACGTAATTTTAGGGTAACGTGTTATGCTTGGCTTATAAATGGCAACTACTCAGGTAAAGCCTATATCCCGCATCGGCTCAAAGCCGATGGCTACATTAAACGCTAGGAAGCCCGTAAACGGGCTAGTCAACGCGAAAGATAAATTTTATATAGCCCGTTTACGGGCGGCGCATACATGCGCTGCAAGTGGGCTAGCCCCCGGTTTTGAACCGGGGCAGTAAGCAAATCAGAGCATACCTGAGTAGTTACGATTTTTCAGCAAGCTGCCAGCCATTTTGATGACCTCCTTGGAATCCGAATTGAGCCAAAACATTTATTATTCCTCTCTATGCCTTGTGATAGGATAAAGACAATATAAGGAGAATATAATGGCAAAAATACTCTACGTGGAAGATAATCCACAGAATATGCGATTAGTAAAGAAAATGCTCAAAACTGGTGGCTATGACATGATTGAAGCTATGGATGGCAACAGTGGCATTCAAATCGCATGTGATGAGATGCCAGATCTTATTCTCATGGATATCAACCTGCCGGACATAGACGGGCTAGAAGCGACAGCTAAAATTAAAGGCGAAGCGATGACCACTCATATCCCGATCATCGCCCTGACAGCCAACGCGATGATCGGTGATAAAGAACGGTTTATCGGTGGTGGGTGCGATGGTTATCTTGCCAAACCCATCAGCCGTAAAGAATTGCTCGAAACAATTAAAATTTTCCTGCCGGAATAACCTACAGTATCCATTAATTGCCCAAAGGCGTTGCAGTTGGGATCGGCTCACTGATGTAAATGGTTACCTGGCATGACGCAACCAGCATCGCCGTTGAGTCAAACACCGTCAACCGAAATTGATACGTCCCCGGTTCGTAGCCATCGGGGTTAAATTGCGTCAACGTGCTTAAATCCTCCGCTGGCACAGGGTCAACATACCAGGGCGTAAACTGGCCTAGCGTCTGCGGCCCGGCGATCTCTAGCTTAAACTCGGAAAATTCCGGCCAAAAAGCCGTCCCACGCACCGGGATCGTCTGGAACACCCGCATCCCATTGGCCGGGATTTGCAACGTTGCATTCTCATTACTACATCCCAAAACTTCTGGCGCGTTCGGCTCAATCGTCCCAACTGGGGTAAAGGTTTCCGTCGGACGGATGAAAATTTGCTGTTGTGGGTCATCACCCAAGTCTACCCCACTGGCATCAATATTCGGCGGTTGAACGACAGCGGGCGGGGTACTGGTCGCAAACACACCATCAGCGACGGCTTCTTGGTTCATGTCGCTTTCGTCGGCAGCATTCATCGCCTCGACAACAGCGCGATCTTCGCGGATCGTCGGCGCGACGACATTCTGTACACCAGCAATAACCAAGCCAAACTCCGCGAATAGCAACAACGCGAAAAAGGCATTCGCTCGGCGCTCACGCGCATAGCTCCGCTCTAGCTCGAAGGTCGTCGCCCGCAGTTCATACCCGGATATTACCCATTTACGAAAATGCCAGATCACGCCAATGGCGATGAAAATATACAGCGCAAAGGCTGTTTGTTCAACAAGAAAAGCTATGGTACTCACGCCATCCCCCTCAAGACTCCTTTCACGATGGCGGCCAGCTTAGGCACGATCACCCGGCCAATTTCTAACACCTCTTCGTGATTAGTCTCCGCGTCGTTATCAGTCGAGTCATACGCGATGTTTGTAATCCCTGAGCAAGCCATCACACGCATCCCGGCATGTCGGGCGACGATGACTTCCGGCACAGTAGACATACCCGCCGCATCCGCGCCAAGCGTGCGTAACATGCGCACTTCCGCCGGGGTTTCAAAGGTCGGCCCGGCCAGGCTGATGTAAACGCCTTCTTGCAGCGTAATGTTGTGTTCTTGTGCTACTTGCCGCGCCAAATCGCATAAGGTCGCGTCATAGGTATGCACTAAACCAGGGAAGCGCGGGCCAATGCTATCATCATTCGGCCCAACCAAAGGATTAAACCCGGCCAAGCCGATAAAGTTGATGTGATCGACGATGAGCATTACATCCCCCGCTGTAAACGATTGATTTAATCCACCGGCAGCGTTAGTCAAGATGACCGTCTCTACACCTAAAAAGTGCATCACACGGATAGGGAAGGTGATCTCTTGCGGCGTGTAACCTTCGTAAAAATGCGCCCGGCCTTGTTGGGCGACGACGACTTTACCTGCCAAGCGACCGACCACCAATTGTCCGCTGTGCCCATGCACTGTGGATTGTGGCCACCCCGGAATTTGATCGTAAGGGATTGCGACCCGGTCTTCTAAAGTATCCGCCAAGCTCCCTAAGCCGGAGCCTAGCACTAAGCCGATTTCTGGCTTTAAATCTGTAAATTGTTGTATCGCTTCAACTGCTTGCGTGTATGACATTATTTTTCCTTTCGTAAAGTAACCGCATTATAGCATTGTGATAGGCTTGGCTTCCATCGGAGAATTATTCTTGTCAGTAGCCCACCAAAAACTATATAATCCTTAATCGAAATATGAATATACTGTAGAAAACCTTATCAGCCTAAACGCTGAAACGGAGTTTAATTGATGACCTATCGTTTACTCAGCAGCCTTGTGTTGTTGATTGTATTGACTGTTACACCGTTATACGCACAAGACGACGACCAACCACCCTTTACCGTTATTGATGCCTACGGCGAAGAAGTCACCATCACCGACCTATCACGCATCGTCACCATTGGCGGCGCTGTGACCGAAGTCGTTTACGATCTCGGCATGGGCGATCAGATCATCGCCGTTGATGAGTCGAGCATCTACCCACAAGCGGCGACAACATTGCCCCAAGTGGGTTATCTGCGCTTTCTTTCCGCAGAGCCGATCTTGGCCTACAATCCATCGGTTATTATCACCACAGAAGATGCCGGGCCAGCCGAGACAATCCAACAGTTACGCGGTGTCGGCGTTCCCGTGTTGATCGCCCCCGCTGAGGACACCTTAGACGGCGCAGAAGAAAAAATCCGCACGATTGCCGCAGGCATCGGCAAGGCCGACGAAGCAGAAGCCCTCATCGACGCTATGCGGGCAGATATTGCCGAAGCACAAGCACTTACTGCCACTGTGGAGCAACGCCCGCGTGTGATGATCGTCTTCGCCGGGAGTAGCATCGCGACGGGTGTCTTTGGTACCGATTCCGGCGGGCATAATATGTTGCAACTGGTCAATGCGGATAACGCCGTTGACCGTGAGCAAAATTATATCCCGTTGACATCAGAGGCGATTGTTGCCGCCGCCCCCGATATTATCCTGACAACGGCGCTCAGCGTGGAGCGTGTTGGCGGTTTTGAGGAATTCCTCGCCCTGCCAGGGATTTCACTCACGCCAGCCGCACAGAATAATCGCATCATCTATGAAGGCTGGGACGAACTGTATCTATTCGGCTTTACGCCACGCTTGGGCGAGGCCATTCTTGATCTGACGTATTTAATCCACATCGAACTGCCGCGCCCGGTCTCGATCATCGTGCGCCTGGAACAAGATCTACAGCAGATGCAAAACCGCCTGAGAGCGACCAGCCTAGAAACTGATCTCAAGCAATCTGACACAACGTTTACGGTTTTTGCTGTACCTAATAGCGTTTTCGCAGGCGATCTACCCGAAATGGATACGCTTGCCATGATGCAATATCTCATCGTAGAGGGCACCTATACCCTGGATGATCTGCAAACAATTGACAGTCTGCCAACACTTTTGGGCGATCCTATCGCTATCAGTACGAACGACGCAGGCGATATTCTGCTCAATGGCGAAGCGGTGATCTTGCGTGGTGATTTAGAAGCATCAAACGGTGTTGTGCATGTTATTGACCGCCTCATTGTTCCGGCGGGCAACTGATGGCACCGATCAGCCAAACGCAGGACAAAGAGGAACAAATCGACGCAGAACAACATAAGATGCAAGCCTTCCAACAACGGGGGCGCATCGTTCTAATTGCGCTGGCGATTACGCTATTCAGCATGATTATTGTCTCGGCGGGCATCGGCCAAGTGACAATTCATCCTGACCAAGCAATTACAATCTTGCTCGATCACTTTAAAATCAGCCTGCCGTTTGAAATCCACATACCCGTTGGCGATGGCGTGTTTGATCTCCCGGCAGAGTACGTATCCCCTACACAGGATGGCGTTTTGCTGAATATCCGCTTGCCGCGTGTAATACTCGGCGCGTTGATCGGCGCATCACTGGCCACAGCAGGCACGCTCATTCAAGGGATGTTCCGCAACCCCCTTGCGGATCCTGGCCTCATTGGTATTTCTGGCGGGGCGGCCTTCTTTGCCGCACTCGCTATTGTGTTCAATCTCATGGATTTTTTGCCCATCGCAGCGTTTTTAGGCGGTGTCATCACGACCTTTAGCATTTACCGCATTGCAACCGTCAAGGGGCGCACGAGTGTCGCTACGATGCTTTTAGCCGGGATCGCGCTTAATGCGTTGGCCGGAGCCGGGATTGGGATGCTCATCACAGGCGCGGAAGATGCCCAGGTGCGCGATATTACATTTTGGAATTTAGGCAGTTTAGTCGGCACCACATGGGATCGCGTCGAGATCGTCTTGCCGTTTATCGTACTTTCCATGCTGCCGATGATGCTCTTGGCGCTTCCACTTAATGCGCTGTTGCTCGGTGATATGGAGGCCGAGCATCTCGGCTTTAACGTCGAGCGCATCAAATTGGTGATTGTCATCTTAGCTGCCATTGCTGTTGGCGCGGGGGTAGCCGTCGCCGGGATCATCAGCTTTGTCGGCTTGATCGTGCCACATCTAACGCGCTTACTCGTCGGCCCGGATCATCGCTTTGTTATTCCAGGGTCAGCCTTGTTAGGCGGTGCGCTGCTCGTCATCGCTGATCTAGTTGCGCGGACGATTGCATCCGGCGAAGAAATCCCGTTAGGCGTTGTCACCGCGCTTATCGGCGCACCATTTTTCATTACACTCCTGCTTCGTGACCGTAAGCGTGGAACATTAGCATGACACTGATTGGCAATAACTTAACCGTTCGCATCAGCGATAAAACCCTGGTCAACAACGTCAGCATCACCGTAGAACCGGGCGAGATTTACGCTGTCATCGGGCCAAATGGTGCCGGAAAATCAACCTTGCTCCGCGCAATTACAGGCGACATCCAACCGGAAAGCGGCCAAGTGCTGATGGATGGCATCCCGCTCAAACGCTGGAAGCGCCGCGACCGTGCGCGTGTGCGTGGCATCTTAGCACAATCCAACACGCTAAACTTCGGCTTTAGCGTACTACAAGTCGTCCTCATGGGACGCAGCCCTCATTCCGGTGGACGCGAAAACCGCCGCGATTATGCCATTGCCCGCGATGCACTCGACGCTTGCGAAGTGCTGCATTTAGAAGACCGCGTTTATACAACGCTATCCGGTGGAGAGCGCCAGCGCGTCCAATTGGCGCGTGTATTGGCACAAATCTGGGAGCCATCCCCCGACCATCCGCGCTATTTGCTGATGGACGAACCCACCAACAACCTCGACTTAACGCATCAGCACAGCACGCTCAAACGCGCCCGGCAATTCGCCCAGGCAGGGACAGCCGTCTTTGTCATCCTGCATGATCTCAACTTGGCCGCAGAATACGCTGATAAAATCCTGCTGATAAATCAGGGCGAAACCCATGCCATCGGCACACCGCAAACCGTGCTGACACCACAAAATATCTTTGATACATTCAAAATGCGGATTGTCGTAACAGCACATCCGCTTAATAATCGTCCACTGATCGTCCCTGTAACGGACGACATTCCACAACCGATAGGAGAAACTGTATGATTATCGTCAGTAATCGCATCCCGGTTAACCCGGAGCATAAAAACGCTTTTGAAGAGACTTTTAAAAACCGTACGGGTGCCGTTGATGGTATGCCCGGATTTATCGCCTTTAACCTGCTGCGCCCGGATAGCCCCGAAGACCCCTATGTAGTCATGACCTTTTGGGAAAGCAAAGAAGCCTATGAGAACTGGGTCAATTCCGAAGAATTTAAAGCCGGTCATGCCCGGTCCGGGACGCTGCCACCTGAGACATTTTTAGGTCATCCTAAGCTGGAAGTAAGCGAATTGATCGCTACAACCGCCAAAATCGAGCGGCAGAACAGTTAAAATATGCTATAATATGTTTATGTATTGTCGATCAAATCCGTCAACGACCACCCGCTGAAGCGGGTGGCTTGCGGGAAACCGTAAGCCCATGTTGACCAGCCTCAGCCATGCCGAAGGGCAAGGGCTACGTTACGGGCGAATACATAGG
>DAOTTT010000314.1:0-11738 GCA_034437635.1 Anaerolineae bacterium
TAGGCCGTCAGGATGGTCGATGCGCACCCCACTGATACGACCTTCCGCCAGCAGGCGCAGCGTAAGCTGGTGCATTTCGTCGAAGACTTCCGTCTCTTCCACGCGGATAGCCGCCATATCGTTGATGTCAAAGAAGCGCCGATAGTTGATTTCATCCGTCGCAACGCGCCAATAAGACAGGCGATAAGGTTGCCGTTGGAGCAGGGCATCAAGCGTATCAAAACTGCTCAGGTCGTCCGGGTCGCCGTTGAGTTTATCCAACGCGGCTTGGATACCGTTACGAAAATCTTCGCTTTTGTCGAACAGACCAAGCAAACGCCAGCGGATAATTGTCTGCTCGCGGTTACGGATGATGCGCTCATTTGCGTCGGTTGCCGTGTAGGGGGGTAGATGGTCGAGCGAGTTAATAACACTGCTCAACTCCATTTTTACCCATTCCTCTGTGATGTCCGGCAGGTACTCGTGGACGCTGCTCAGGATTACGCCGTAAGTCTCCGGCGTGATGGGGAATTGATGCTCATAGTAGTGCATGTAAAAATCCCCATGCCAATAGACTAATTCGAGTTCTCCGGCTTCTAAAATGCGTCCGTAATGGTCGCCAAGCACAGGTAACAAGACTTTGTTATCCAAAGAGCGGTTGCGCGGTATCCAGTCGATGTCGAAGTAATGGCCGTACTTTGACGATGGCCCCTGCTTGAGTACATCCGTCCACCAGACATTTTCCGTACTCACACCCATATGATTAGGCACAATATCCAGGATGAAGCCCATGCCGCGCTCGTCTAAAGCGTCGGTCAGCGCGTAAAAATCTGCTTCCGTGCCCATCTTCGGGTTAAATTGATTGTAATCGACCGTATCATAACCATGTGTGCTGATGGAACGGGGCTTAAAGATCGGTGATCCGTAAATATCGCTCACGCCGAGATCTTCCAGATAATCGATCAAGACTTGGGCATCTTCAAACGTAAAATCATCATTGAACTGTAAGCGATAGGTCGCACGCGGGATGCGTGGCCGTTGGATCACTTTGTCGAGTAAGTCGTTAATCGCATCAATGGAGTTAAGCATAGCGTGTTCATCCTTCTACTGGCGTAGTGTAAATAGCAAACGCCTTTGGCGCGAGTGTGATGCTATGGTGTGCGTCGCTTGCTTTGAATGTTTGTGCAGGGCGGTTACCGTCGTTTGTGTCGGTGCGCCATGTTGCCGCTTGGCTGTCGAGCACGCATTGCCAATCGTTCCCACCAGGGAGCGTAAGCGTTGCGGGTGCGTCTAGGTTGAAGTTCATGACGATGCGTACACGATTTGCACCATCAGTGCGGGTCATGGCGACAATCCGCGCTGTATTATCGCTATGGACTTGTTGTTCAGCGCGGCGCGGGTTGGTCATGGCCGGGTTTTCCCGACGGATGCGCAGGAGTTCTCCATACAAGCGGTAGAGTATCGCGTGGTGCCCGTCATGACGCAGATCATGGTTGAGCTTGGATCGCTTGTATGTCGCGACCGCTTGCGGGTCGGGTGGCGTGCCTTTCCATGCAAAGGCCGAAAATTCGTCGATGCGCCCCTGGCGTACTGCTTCGATGAGATTTTTATCCCCATGCGAGACAAAGTACAAGAACGGTGCGGTTTCGCCGTAGGCTTCGCCCATAAACAGCATCGGCACATAGGGCGAACACGTCATCATAGCCGCCGCTAACTTCAGGCCGTCGAAGTCGATCAACGCGGTGAGGCGTTCGCCTAGCATCCGATTACCAACTTGATCGTGCGTTTGTGAGGCGACGACAAAGCGTTCTGTAGAGAGCTTGCTGCTATCGGTGCCATGTCGCCGCTTGTGTACATGGGAGTATTGCCCGGTTAGCGCGAAGCCTTCGCGGAGGACTTTGGTCAATGTGTCGAACGTCGTGTAATCGGCATAATAGCCTGCATCTTCACCCGTGAGCGCGACATGCAACACATGATGCAAATCGTCAAGCCATTGACCATCAATGCCGATACCGTTTGCCTCGCGTGGCTGGGTTAAGCGGGCGTTGCTCTGGTCGTTTTCTGCGATGAGATGCACATGGCGATTATTGGCCTCTGCCCAGTGGTCTACGGTTTCCGCGAGTTCTTCTAAAAACGTGTAGCTGGAAAAGTCGAATAGGGCATGGGTTGCGTCCAGGCGCAGGCCGTCAACGCGGCAAACATCCAGCCAATACAAGGCACTTTGGATGAAGAAATTGCGCACTGCGTCGCTCATTGTGCCGTCAAAGTTGAGGCTATCGCCCCAAGGCCCATGATATTTGTCGGTGAAGTACGGCCCATAATCCCATAGATAATTACCCTCTGGCCCCAGGTGGTTGTACACCGCATCGAGCATCACCGCCATGCCGCGCTGATGTGCAGCGTCAACGAGGCGCTTAAGCCCATCCGCGCCACCATATACTTGATGTGCGGCGAAGAGTGATACTCCGTCATAACCCCAATTGCGCTCACCGGGGAAGGCGGCAATGGGCATGAGTTGCAGCGTGGTGATGCCGAGTGTTTGTAGGCGGTCAAGGTGCAGGATGATCGCGTCGAACGTGCCTTCCGGCGTGAATGTGCCGACGTGTAGCTCTAGCATAACGCTGTTGCGTAGGGTGGGCGGCACCCAGGCGTTGGCTTGCCAATCAAAATGTGAATCAACGATTTGTGATGCGCCATGCACGCCATCGGGTTGAGCGCGTGAGGCGGGGTCTGGACGTTCTTTCTCATCATCCAAGCGGTAGAAGTAACGATCCCCTGGTTTAGCATCGGTCACTTGGCAGGTAAAATAACCTGCTTCATCACGCTGCATGGGAGTATAGGTGTCTTGTCTCAACAAGTGGAGCGCGACTTCTTGGGCATTGGGTGCCCATACGCGAAACAATAGCGTCCCATCTGCTTGTGGCAGCGGGCCGAGCGATTTTTTATACATTTACTGTCCCTTTCATGTTTGGCGCGACAATGCAGTGCGCCCGTTCATGAGCATAACAGTATACATGATGATTATGAGCAAATGTCTAAAAGCCCTGGTAAATCCACTGTGGGGAGCTATCGGTGGTCACGATGATGAGAAAGATCACGATGAAGCATAACGCCACCGCATACACATTCTCGCGGGAAAAGAGTCTCTTGAGCATGTCTTTCTCCTGTCTGACCGCCACAGTCTATTTATAAAACGATCAACTGATCCGCACTGGCTTGAGCAAAATACACACGATAGGCTTTAGCCTCTTGCAAGAGCGGCGGCACCTCGTGGTTCGTCGCTTTGACGGCATCCGCGTCTTTTTCTCCGCCGGGTTGAATGCGAATAATTTCGTCATCGTCATGTACTAGCGTCAAATAACCGCGTGCTTGCATCCAGCGCAGCCCGGCACGGATTGTTTGCGGGCGATGGCCCATTGCCCCGGCTAACTGCGTGATGGGCACTTTGCCATGATACGCATTAAGTGCGTATTTGATAACCCCGCTGAATCGATCCAAAAAGGCGTTGACCGCATCAGTGCCGGGCATCACATCACATAATATCACGCGATCCGGGTTGACGGCTTGCAGCGCCGCTTCTAACTCACTTGGCCCAGGGGGGCATGTCCAGATGACGAGGGTTTCTGCTGGTTTTAAGTCCATGCGCCGCGCTGTTTGGAAATCCGGCAAAGTCTCGCCTTCATTCCATATGATGGCTTGCGGCCATTGTGTGAGTGCGGCCAGTTGTGCCGCTTGCTCCTGGCCGCGTAAGTCGATAATTTCAACATTGGTGCGCTGGGCGAAGGTCTGCGGCGCTTCTTCCACTGCGCGGAAATCCACGAGTGTCACCTGTAATGATACATTGCCCTGGAACTCGTTAATGCTCAAGGTATAGGCGATGTCCATGCGGCCTTTGGGCAGTGTGTCCGGTTCTCCGCGCCACCAGAGAACGCTTTGTTGGGTACCGTGTTCGTCTTCAATGGTGAGTTTATAATGCAAGCCAGAACGCCCTAATTGCTGCACATGCTTGACTGTGACCTTGGGTGTCGCGAAGATCAACGGCGGGTTGCCGCTGCCAAAGGGCGCTAATCGCCGCACATCATGCAGTAGGGGCAGCGAGAGATCCGCTAGGGGGAGGTATGCGCCGATTTTGAGGGTGGGGATTGTCTCTACGCCACCTAGCATATCATTGACCACCCGCGAAAGTGCTTGGCGTAATTTGGGTAAATTTTCTTCTGGCAAGCCCATACCTGCCGCCATTGTATGCCCGCCGTAATTGGTGATAAGGCTGGGGTCTTCCGCATCCACACGTTTGATCGCTGCGGTAATGTCGCATCCGGCGACGCTCCGCGCAGAGCCGCGTGCCATGTCATCGCTCAGGCTGAACAGTACGACGGGACGATCATATTGCTCTACGAGACGGTTAGCGACGATCCCGACGATGCCGCCCGGCCATCCGGCTTGGGCTAAAATGAGTACAGCGGTATCTAACAATTTAGGGTTAGCTTCTACCTGTTGGATCACTGTATTATAGACATTTTCTGTATCTAATTTGCGTTGATTGTTCAACCCCTCTAAGCGATTGGCGAGCGTTTCAGCTATGGTGGAGTCGTCTGTCGTTAAAAACTCTACGCTGATATTGGCATCGTCCAAGCGTCCGACGGCGTTCAGGCGTGGCCCGATGAAAAAGCCGATGGTCTCCTCATCAATCTGCGCGGGCTGCACATCACTCTTGGATAGTAACTTTTCCAGCCCTAGCCGTTTATTTTGCCGCAAGACTTCCAAGCCACGCTGTACCAAATAGCGCGTATCCCCCTTGAGTGCCATCACATCTGCCACTAAGCCAAGCGCAACAAGGTCTAAAAATGGTGTTGTCTCGTCTTCGCGGCCAGCATACAACGCTTCGATCAGCTTATAGGCCACCCCTACACCGCTGAGGGTGTGCATGGGATGCGTCTCCGGCAGGCGTTGGCTGTTTATGGCAGCGACTGCTTGCGGTAAGGTCGGCGGCAGTTGGTGATGGTCGGTGATGACAACATCAACCCCGCGCTCGTTGGCTGCGTCAATGGCTTCATGTGCGGAAATTCCCGTGTCGCATGTCAAAACGACTTGCACACCTTCGTCAATGAATGTCATCAAGCGCCCGGTGTGGATGCCGTGCCCCTCCGTGAGACGCTGCGGGATGTAATAACGCACGTTGGCGTTGAGTGCTTGTAAGGCACTATAAAGTAGGGTGGTGGATGTCTGGCCGTCTACGTCAAAATCTCCCCATATGAGGATGATTTCTTGTTTTTTGATGGCTTGTTCTATGCGCGTGACGGCGGCTTGCATATCCGGCAAATCATATGGCGAAGCGGGGGTGTATTGCGCTGTATATAAAAATTGCTGCGCCTGTGTTATGTCCGTAATGCCGCGCCTGATGAGCGTCTCCGCGATGAGAGGATGCCCGCGAATGGCAGCGGCAAATTCTGCCGGAACGGTAACGGGTTGTGGGTCGAGCCAACGTTTCATAAATATATCTCCGTTATAGATGTTCTATTTGTATAAGACGACTTGGCTCAACTTTACATTGTGGCATGTGCATGATTTATTTTGAACGTTTGCTAGTCAAGGGGTAGCATTGCGCAACCAGTCTAAACCATGCTGAAAATCCGTGAAGATGCGTTCATGGATGTTCGGTAGGCTTTTAGGGCGCGAGTCACGGATGGCGTTCATCAACGGTGTGACAATAGCCGGGTTAACCACATAAGCCCCATACATAGGTCGATCCTGGGGAAGTTGCGCATATAAATCTTTAGCAGAATGTCGGACGAAAGGCGGAATAGTTCGGCGCTCTGCACGTATATCATGCAAGATCCGAATGGGTTGGTCATCTTTAAACATGCCAATACATTCTATGAGCTTGCTCCCCCAATGAATAATGGCATCTTTGCTCATGCCCCCAACGGGAGATAGCACACAAATCTGATGATTATCCAACCACTCACGAGTTAAGCCGTAGCGGAGTTGTTCTAAAGTCACTTTATAATCCTAAAATAAGAAGCTATTTATGGCACAGTGTACCGAAGATATGCTTTTAACGCCAAAAGCATATGCGTATGTGCAGAGCTTTTGTAAAGTTGCTAAAGCAAGTGTTAAACTCGACTTTATCCATTTGGTAGTGGTCACATATTGACTGATAGATTGTAATGATGAATAAGCGCAGCACCCATTCGTGGAAACGATTGGCTTTGGAGAAAGATAATGACTTGCGCACAAAGCGTGCCAGGCGCTGACGTAAGGTGTTATTCCAGCGTTCGACATGAGCGGTTTGTCCCGTCTCTTTGCCCACGGATTGATGTCTGTCTTTGGGAAAGACTTTTTGATAGGCATCCCAAAAATCACTGAAGCTATGACTGGATCGATAAGGAACCGGTAAAGAGTCCAACAAACGCTGGCAGGTGGCTGCACTGCGGTCGCCAATCACAAACGCGGTGGCCTGGCGCGTGCGTCGACACAATACGATCCAAATCCAGCGTTTGTTGGCTTTTCGGGTGATAAACGACCATAACTCGTCTAACTCCACCAGCACATCATCGGGCTGAAATGGCTCTAATGTCTTTGAGAGAGGCGGTAAGGGAGCCGCCCACTGCTTAATCCACCGGGCAAGCGTCTGCCGAGCGATCCCTAACACACGTGCCACGCCGCGCATGCTTGCGCGTTCCAAATACATGGCACAAATCAGATTTTGATCTTTCTC
This sequence comes from Anaerolineae bacterium, assembly GCA_034437635.1. Taxonomy (GTDB): domain Bacteria; phylum Chloroflexota; class Anaerolineae; order Aggregatilineales; family Phototrophicaceae; genus J038. Next base: position 6,698 of record DAOTTT010000314.1, read on the forward strand.
AATATGTGCCTATCAGTCAATACCTATCCACTACCAGATTATGCTATAATCAAAATGAAGTAAGGAGTTAATCCTTGGAAGCACAGTCCCCAATTTTAACTGTGAGTATTCTAGTGCATCAAAATTTTGATTACATCCATCATGACACACAGGGTTCTGCCCAAAGGCGACACATGAGCCGGTGTCGCCTTCTGTTGTGAAATCTGTAGAAAACACTATAATTACTACTTTAGGCACTCAATATTTTGATGGATACTATGCAGCCATCTATAGTTAGCAACCGATACCGCTTCATCAATGAAATTGGCAAAGGTGCGATGGGCGTTGTGTCCAAAGTACAAGATCGTCTCAGTGGTGATTTTCTCGCCCTTAAGCAAGTCACCGTGCAAGCACACCAGCTTGATTTTGCGACAGTGCAAGATACACAAAATGTGCGTTTTGCGCTTGCACGCGAATTCAAGGTACTTTCATCTCTAAGACATCCTCACATTATCAGCGTGCTCGATTACGGATTTGATACTGAGCGTCGTCCGTTTTTCACGATGGAATTGATCGAAAACCGCCAAACGCTGATTACCTACAGTCAAAACCGCACCTTGCAAGAAAAATGTGAACTTATCCTCCAAATCTTACAAGCGTTAGTTTACCTACATCGTAGAGAAATCATTCATCGCGACCTTAAGCCAGATAATGTCATGGTGGTCGATGGCAACGCAAAAATGCTTGACTTTGGCCTGGCTATTGCCCGTGAGAACATCAAAGAGAATGCAGGTATCGCCGGCACAATTGCCTATATGGCCCCGGAGCTACTGCATAATCAAGGCGCAACCACTCTCACAGACCTCTATGCTGTCGGTGTGATGGCTTATGAGCTTTTCGCTAATCAACATCCCTTTGATACAACTAGCATTCACAAGTTACTCAACGATATTTTACACACACAGGTTGATATTTGGTCAGTGGATGTCAGTGCTGAATTGCAGCAGTTTCTTGGGCGCTTACTGGATAAAGACCCTAAAAACCGTTATCAATCAGCACAAGAAGCGATCCGTGCTCTCATCGCCGCTAGTGACATTCAAACAGCTTACGAACCCCCTTCCATTCGCGAGAGTTATCTACAAAGTGCACGCTTTGTTGGTCGGCAAACTGAGCTTAACACCCTGACTACTGCTTTGATCCAAGCGCGTAATGGGAAAGGTAATGCCTGGCTCATCGGTGGCGAGTCTGGCGTAGGTAAATCACGCCTTATGGAAGAATTGCGCACATTCGCGCTGGTTAACGATCTCATTGTTTTACGCGGGCAAGGGGTCGCTAACGTCGGCCTACCCTATCAACTCTGGCGCGAAGTCATTCGGTATTTGCTGCTTCTAACAGATGATATATCCGACGTTGACTTGGCTATTCTGCGTGACATTGTGCCCGATATTGAGACCTTGATGCAACGTAATCTGCCTGAATTAGCAGTGATGACCGGCCAAGAAAGCCAACAGCGTATTAATGGTGTCGTCTCTGATTTGTTCAAAGCGGTTAAGCGCCCTATATTACTCATCATGGAAGATTTGCAATGGGCTTATGAGAGCTTAGAGCCATTGCGCCCACTTATCAACATGATTGAGTCACTTCCGATCATGTTTGTCGGGACGTTCCGCAACGATGAACGGCCTGGATTACCGGATGAATTGCCCGAAACCCAACACGTTATGTTGCAGCGCTTTGATATGCGAGATGTTGAAAAACTCAGCGCAGCCATATTAGGGCGAGAAGCAGCCGTTCCCCATGTCACTCAGTTTTTGCACGAACAAACAGAAGGTAATACGCTTTTCCTCATCGAAATTATCCGTGAGCTAGCGCAGGAAGTCAACGAACTCTCAGAGATCGCCCATACCACTCTACCTGAAACAGTGTTTACAGGTGGCGTACAACAGGTTATTCAACGGCGTTTGACGCGCGTCCCGGAAGAAGCTAAGCCGCTCTTATACCTGGCCGCGACTATTGGCCGCGAAATCGACTTACAACTACTGCTTCATCTAGAACCTCAAGTTGCCATCGACCAATGGTTAAACCAATGCGAAGAAGCGAGCGTCCTGGAGGTCCAAGATGAGCGGTGGCGCTTTGCGCACGATAAAATCCGCGAAGTCCTACTCAATGATCAAGCGTTAGATGTTCGCTCACGCAACCATCGACGTATTGCCCAGGCCATTGAAGTTCTTTACGATGATCTGACCGATCAATCGGTTGTCTTGGCCTATCATTGGCGACATGCTGGCAATGTCAAAAAAGAAATCCACTACGCTATCATCGCTGGAGAGTATCAACTCCGCCGGAGTTTGTATGCAGAAGCGATGTGGTTTTTTAGCCGTGCTCTGCAAATTATGCCCGATCAACGGTTTAATCAACGTGAACGCACGCGGTTGACGATGCTCTTGGGCGAAGCGTACCTGGGCGTTGCTGATTATGACCGTGCACGCGCATTGTTTGAAGAAGCGTATAAAACAGCGGAAACACTAAAGAATGCAACACTACTCGCAGAGCTTCTACAGCGTATCGGTATCTTGAACGTCAAACAAGGTAATTACACCACGGCTGAAGAAGTCTTTCATCAAAGCATTGCTCATGCGCGTCAAAGCGGTGATCGATTAGATCTAGCGCGTAGCTTGGGGCATCTCGGTGAAGTCATGATTAATGTGGGACAATATAATAAAGCACAAGTTTTATTAGAGGAAAGCCTAGACATCACGCAAGAATTAAACGATCCAGCTACAAGTACTCTAACCTTGCGTAGCTTGGGTAAAATGAAATATCAACAAGATAATATTGATGGCGGGCGTGTCCACATCCGCAAAGCGATGGAAATCGCCCATGCTATAGGCGACCGTTACGGTGTTGCACGCGCTGTTAATGCGCTCGGTGTCTTCGCCGCGACACAAGGCGACTACAAATCTGCACGTATACATTATCAAGAGGCGGTCAATATTTTTAGTCAAATTGGTGACCGTTGGGGTGAGGCCGTCATCAAAAACAATCTCGCTTTTGTCAGCATGTTAGATAATGACATCAAACATGCTGCGCCGTTATTTTACGCAGCCATCACTGAGTTACGCTCCATTAGCGTCATTCCTGTAATGCTAGAGTCTATGGTGGGGTTAGCACGAATTCTTGTCGCGGCAAAACGTTACGAACAAGCGGCGGAAATTCTCGGCTTGGCATTCAATCATCCGGCTAAAATTGAAGATGTCGATACACTGGCACAATATGCGGCAGATGCCCTCCAAGCGGCCTGTGATGAGCAAGACATTCGAAACTGGATGGCGAAGGGCAAAGATCGTGATCTCGACGAAGTCATCGCAGAGATTATAGTCGGACGTGAGGCTGTCCTTAATCAGATAGTCATCATCTTTACTGAAGGTCAAAATCAACAAAGATGATTATGGGTGTGGCTACTTTGCGTTTCGGAAGTCATGAAGCGATATCCATCATCAGTTCTTCGGGCAAAGCATCTGGATGCAACGAGCGGTAGCGTTTTTGATGCGCGTCTCGCCTGCGAGATCGCTGAAAATCATCCCAGTCACCGTTGAGATAAACCGCTCTCAGTATCCGTTCCGCCGCGTTATTGGCATCAGTTCGGGATACAGGAGGTTGAGGACATTGCTTGGAAGTAACATTACAAATGTCCTATTTTTACACGTATCCCGAACTGACCTCATCATAGTCAAGCGGGCTGCGCAGGGTGTGCCTTGCGTAACCTGCGCCCAAAAACGACCATTACCAGACCACCAAGTATGAACACAACGCCAAAAACCGCGCCAATCAGCGAATTATCGCGCCCACAATAGCCGCAGAACTCCAAGTAACTCTCCGCTGTGATGTACCGTGCTAATCGCGCATCGTTTGTCAACTCTTGGCGGGTGCGGTTGCTCATCGCATACAGATAACCCGATGGGCCATTTGCCGCGAGTTCGTCGCAGGCCACCTCGCCGGAAAGCGTCACGAAAGCGATGACGGCACGCGCTTCATCCGTAAAGAAAACCTCGGTCGTTTTCGTCTCTTCCTCTAAGGTCCCGTACCGGCGGTGAGATGGCGAAAGCCCTTGTACATACGTGAGCGTTTCGCAATCCCAACTACCGCCCTCAAGCTGTGCATAAGTGCGTTCTGCGCTGGCGACGGTTGCCGCTTCTTCTAGCGATAGGGACTGTGGCCCATCGGCTGTGCTGATGACATCTGGAATCAAAAAGGCGGAGATATACAGGCCAAACAGCAGCAGAACAACGCCGATGCCCAGTAACCAATTGCCTAAAGTGCGTAAGTCTTGAGCTTGACCCGGCCCATTTGCATTGTCAGTCATGGCATCTACTCCTCAACGTAGACCAACAACATAATCGCAGATCACCGTAACTACTCAGGTATGTTCTGATTTGCTTACTGCCTCGGTTCAAAACCGGGGGCTAGCCCACTGCAAAGCCCGTAAACGGGCTGTATAAAATTGATCTTTCGCGTTGACTAGCCCGTTTACGGGCTTCCTAGCGTTTAATGTAGCCATCGGCTTTGAGTCGATGCGGGATATAGGCTTTACCTGAGTAGTTACAGATCACCTCATAAATAATACACTAATTATCACTTTTTCCGCCAGATTATGCGATATGAGCAGGACACTTGCAGAATAAATCGGCGGAAAACTTGCCGACTTATTCTTAGACTCTACTGAAAAAAGGTCATTTTGCTGAAAATTTGACCGGCGTTACACCACTTTGAGCCTCTATGAGCCACGTTTTTCAGGTCATATTGAGTTCTTTCAGCGGAGTCATTCTTACACTGATCGTAATTGTTCGATCAGTTTGTGAGGATGAATGATGATCGCTGAACATCTCCAGGCCGATACATTTGGTTGTCACATTGGCAAGTACAGCAAAAGACTCAAAGTGAAGCTCCACCACTAGAAGTGGTGGCTTCTGTCAACTGCCTTACAGCTTGCTAAGTTGTGATTAAATGTAATGTCCATCAGATGCTGGACTCAATCTTGCTCAATTTCAACGGTAGAACCAAA
>DAOTTT010000315.1:0-10991 GCA_034437635.1 Anaerolineae bacterium
TAACACAAAGTCCCCACCCCTGCGGGGGTAGTGGCGCGGTAGCACACCGCGCACGATCTTTTGTCCGATGCACGGTGGTAGCTACACGCGCCAACCATGCTTTCCTCCACCTGCTAAAGACGGGTGGTTTCCAGCAAGGAGGTTTTGATGAAAATTCATCTTAGAATGCTCGGTTGTCGCCTTAACCAGGCGGAAATCGACGCGATGGCGCGGCAATTCCAAACGCAAGGGCACGAAATTGTCAGCGACCCGGAAGAAGCGGAACAATTTATCGTCAACACCTGCGCCGTGACCAACGAGGCGACGCGCAGCAGCCGTAAGCTCATCCGCGAGCTAAACCGCCATAACCCCACAGCACAGACCACCGTAACCGGGTGCTATGCGCAGATCGCGCCTGATGATATAGCGGTACTGCCGGGTGTCGCTAGCGTGGTTGATAACACCGGCAAAGATACGATCGTCGAGCAAATGACAGGCGTGGCTATCGAGCCGTTCGACCATGAGCCACACGCCCGCAGCGAAGATTTACCCGGTGCTGCCGGGCGCACCCGTGCTTTTGTCAAAGTACAAGATGGCTGTGATAACGCCTGTACATTTTGCATTACCACCGTTGCACGGGGCGCAGGCCGCAGCCGCACCATTGCCGAGGTCGTCGCAGAGATTAATGCCTTGTACGAGAGCGGATTCCAAGAGGCCGTGTTAACGGGTGTGCATCTGGGCAGTTATGGGCACGATTTCGGTGATCCTGCCGGATTACGTCATCTCATCGAGGCGATCTTACAAGATACGGACATCCCCCGGTTGCGGTTATCGTCATTAGAACCCTGGGATTTAGCGCCCGGTTTCTTTACGCTATGGCAAAACCCGCGTTTGTGCCGTCACTTGCATTTACCGTTACAAAGCGGATGCGACAACACGCTCAAGCGGATGCGCCGCAACACCTCACAAGCGGAGTTCGGCGCGTTGATACGAGAAGCGCGAACTGCCATCCCTGACCTGAGCATCACATCCGATGTCATCGTCGGCTTCCCCGGCGAGACGGACGACGAATTCGCCATCAGCAAGGCGTTTATTGAGGCGATGGACTTCGCCGGGATGCACGTCTTCCGCTACAGTCGGCGTGAGGGCACCCCGGCGGCGCGGATGAAGGATCATGTCAGCAAAGCGGATAAAAAAGCCCGCAGCGAAGCCCTGCTTGCTCTCTCGCGCACGATGAACCGCCGTTTTACCGAGCAACACATCGGCCAATCAGTGAACGTCTTGTGGGAGCAAGTCACTGGAGCGCGTGAAGACGGTTTCGTTAATGTCGGGTATACTGATACCTATATTCGTGTTAAGGCTGTGCATCCCCGTCCATTAACCAATATCATTACCAATGGACAGGGCATAGCATATGATGATCAACAAGAGCAACTGGTCGTCAATGCACAAATTGATTAAGGAGATTATGCGATGGAAAACTTAAAGCCAGTCTTGCAAGCAGCACTCAAAGACGCGATGCGGAACAAAGATGCGGAACGCCGCAACTTGATTCGCAATCTCAACAGCGCCATTAAACAAGTAGAAGTAGACGAAAGCAAAGAACTTAGCGCGGAAGATGTGGTCGCTGTCTTGCAAAAAGAAGCCAAACGCCGCCGGGAAAGCATCAGCGAGTATGAGCAAGCTGGGCGCGATGACCTTGTAGAAGTCGAGCAATATGAACTGGGTGTCATTAAGGAGTTCTTACCACGTCAATTGAGCGAAGACGAAATCACCGCTATCGTCCAAGAAGTGATCGCACAGGTCGGCGCGGAGTCGCCTAAAGATATGGGCAAAGTCATGGGGCCGGTCATGGCACGGGTTAAAGGCGTGGCTGATGGCAAACTTGTGAACAAGGTCGTCAAAGAGCAACTCAGCTAGACATCATGATAAAGGCAACCGCAGGGCTTCTCGAACGCTATTTTAATATTGACGAAGAACAGGCCGTCACCTCACTCAACCGCTTAGTTGTAACGCTGGCGGCGGCGTTCTTCCTATTGACCACCACTTTATTGGTCGCGTTCGAGTCGTTTTTCCCCGGCCAGGATAACGCCGAGGCGCTCCAAGTGGGGCGTGTCGCACAGCAAGCCATTTACGCGCCGGAAACCATCACGTATACCAGCGATGTTTTAACCGCGCAGCGCCGCGAACAAGCAGCAAGCGGCATCAATCCGATATTTGACTCCCCGGATCCGTCCGTCGCCCGCCAACAGACCGACCTCGCCCGCCAAATCTTGACATATATCGCCAATGTGCGCCTGGACCCCTACGCGACAGAAGAACAGCAAATCAATGATATTCAGCAAATCATCGCGCTGGAATTACAAAATGAGACGATCACCCATGTTTTGAAGGTCAGCGATGCCCGCTGGCAGGAGATCGACACGGAGATTATCTCCATTTTAGAGCGCGTGATGCGCGGGGAAATCAAGTCGAGCGATTTAAGCCGCATTCGTTCGCTATTACCGACACAAGTCGGCGTGCGCTTTGACGATGAACGCGACATTACGCTGATTGTCGCAATCATCAGCGATCTGCTGCGCCCAAACACCAGTGAAAATGTTGAGGCGACCGCCCTCGCCCGCCAACAAGCCATTGATAACATCCCACCAGAAACGCGCAGCTTTGAAGCCGGGCAGATTGTCGTCGCCGAAGGCACACGCATCAGCAACGCCGACTATGAAGCCCTGGGGCAACTCGGTTTACTGGAGAGCGAAGAACGCCAAACCCAGGATATAATCCGTGCGCTGCTGGCGAGCATTATCGTCATGGTCTTTATCGGCTTGTATGTTGCACGGTTCCGCCCAAGTTTGATGCACAGCGAACCCCGGTTATTGTTCCTAGTGGCCGGGCTATTTCTCATTTTATTGACGGGCGCACGCTTTACACCAGATGAAAGCATTTACATCTACCCGACAGCCGCCCTTGGTTTGTTGATCGTTATACTTGTCAGTTCGGAGATCGCCGTCGTCGCCATCTTAGGTATCGGCTTTTTAATCGCCATGATGTACGGCGCAACATTAGAGATCTTCGCTTTGGTGTTTATCGGTGGCTTAATCGGTGTGTTGACATTGCGCCATGCCGAACGATTTAACAGCTTTTTCTTCGCCGGGTTGATGATCGCCATCAGCAATATAGCCATCGTCGCCTTGTTCAACTTGACACCGACCGAAGTCAATCAGAACAGTGACATCACGTTGCTGATGCTCTTAGCAGCACTCAATGGGATGTTATCAGCTCTTGTCGCTATTGGTGGATTGTATATTATCACGCTGCTCTTTAACTTGCCGACATCGCTTAAACTCACAGAATTGAGCCAACCGAGCCAACCGCTTTTACAACGCTTGCTCAGGGAAGCACCGGGGACATATACGCACTCGCTGCATGTAGCCAATCTCGCGGAGCAAGCCACCAATGCTATCGGTGCGAATAGCGAATTAACACGGGTCGCCGCGCTATATCATGACATCGGTAAAATCTCGAACCCGATATTTTTTACGGAAAATCAAGCCGATCACAGCAACCCCCATGATACCTTGAGCGATCCCTATCGAAGCGCAGACATCATCATCAGCCATGTGACCGACGGCGACGAAATGGCACGACAATATCGGCTCCCGGCACGCCTGCGCGATTTCATCCGTGAGCATCACGGCACATCACAAGTTTACGTGTTCTACAAGCAAGCGTTGATCTTGGCCGGGGAAGATGAAGGTAACATTGACATTACTGATTTCACCTACCCAGGCCCCAAGCCACAAAGCCGCGAGACAGCCGTACTCATGTTAGCGGATAGCTGCGAAGCCGCGGTGAAATCCCGCCAGCCGAAGAATAAAGATGAGATAGAGGAAACCGTTCATAGCGTCATAGACGGTAAGCACCGAGCCGGTGAACTTGATGATAGTGGCCTGACATTGAACGATATCAAGCGCACACAGAACATTTTCATCGACATTTTGCAAGCGATGTATCATCCGCGCATCAACTATTCTGAGGCCATTTCGCGGGTGAGCACACAGGTCAACGAGCTACCCCCCGCGCCGGAAGCGACCCGTAAAGCGAATAATGCCGAACCGTCAGAACCTGTCAAAAAGCGCACAGGAGACACCAAGCCCATCCCGACCACTGAGGCCAAGTCAGAAGATAAGGACGCTGATGTAACACCATTAGCGGAAGTCCCGCGCTTGAAGAAGGCCGATGACAAAGCCAATAACGAACAAAACGAGAACTCAGAGACAGTATGACCTATACGGTAGATGTCCAAAACGAAGCGGATTATGCCATTGATGCCGACCGCTTAACCCAAGCCGCACACGCAGCACTCAGGCAGCAAAACACCCCGGCAGATTGCAACCTGACGATTGTCATCACGGATGATGACGCAGTACAGGCGCTTAATCAGCAATTTCGTGGTGTGAGCGCCCCGACGGATGTGCTTTCTTTCCCATTTAGCGAAACAGGCTATCTAGGCGACTTAGTAATCGCTTACCCTTATGCTAGCCAACAGGCCACCCGCGAAGGGCATCCCCTGATGGATAACATGATGCTTTTAGTCGTGCATGGTGTGCTACACTTGCTCGGATACGATCATGATACACAGGCCAACCGAGCGGCGATGTGGGCACAGCAAGCCGCCATCTTGGACGTACTCGGCATCGCACAATCCCTTGTCCCGGATTTAGAACAAGGCATGTCACATGAGTGATGACAAACCGCGCTCACAAAAGATCGTTGATGCGTTGACATCCACCGCGAAGATTGACCCGGACGAATATAGCCCGATCACTAGCAGCAACCGGATCGCCAGCTTGGGATATGCTATCGCCGGGTGGGTCTATATGTTGCGCCGCCAAAAGAACACCCGCATTCAAGCGGTCGCATCCATTGTAGTGATGGCGTTGGCGTTTTGGGTGGGCATTGACACGATCCGCTGGGCGATCCTCATTTTGACCATTACAATCGTATGGATGGCGGAATTTTTAAACGCTGCCGTAGAAGCCGCGATCAACCTGGCTTCGGCGGAGTTACACCCGATGGCGAAGGTCGGCAAAGATGTCGCCTCGGCGGCTGTGCTTTTAGGCGTAGTCGCCTCAGTTTTAATTGGCCTGTTGATCTTAGGCCCTCCTTTAATCGATAAACTCGGACTATAGCCCATGGACGATACCGATACCCGTGATGACAGCATCTTCGGCGCAATGCGCGTAGACCCGAAGCGATATAAAGCAAGCTGGAACGATAGCTTTTGGGATCGTACCAAGTTCGCCATCGCCGGGACGCTGTTTATGCTTCGCCGTGAGCGCAGCGTGCGTAACATCCTTATTTCTGGCTCGGCGGTTTTGATACTCGCGGCATGGCTTGGTATAGAAACGACCCACGTCGTTATCTTGGTGTTTGCCTTTGGCACCTTATGGGCGGTGGAAACGCTCAACTCCGCTGTGGAGGCTGTCGTGGATATGGTCACGCAAGAATATCACCCGATGGCGAAGGTAGCAAAGGATGTCGCCGCCTCTGCAACGTTGGTTATCAGCGTAACATGCAGTTTGATTTCTCTAACATTAGTGGTTCTCCCTTTGTTACAACGCCTCGATATTCTGTAAAATAACAAACAGGAGGCGATGGGATTTATGAGTGAGCAACGTATAAGCAAAGCAAGAGAACGTCAAAAGCGCCGCAAAGCACGGCGGCAAGCCAGCGGCGGCAAACAGACAACGACCAGAAGACATCTCTCCCCGGCGGACGCGATCAGCAATTTACCGGAGATTGACCCGCGCTTGATCCGTGCGGCGGTATTCGGCATTGGCGCGGTGATCTTCATGGTCGCGCTGATCTTAGGTGTGGGGTTGTTTAAAAATGACCCGCCACAGATCGCACCCAATGCGCTGTGGATCGGGGATAAATGGACATATGATACACCCGCCCCCTCACAACTAGATGCCCTCATCACACAGTTGAGTGAACACCAGATCGGCACCGTCTACGCACGGGTAAGCGAATTAAACTTTGACGGCACTTGGACAGGCCGCATCGACGGCGAAAACAAGTTTGAAGAAGTACGCGAAGCCGTCACCATCTTCCCCGACCAAATCCGCACGATGGCTCCCGGCGTGCAAGTTTACGGGACAATTTACTTCCGCGTGGATATTGGTGAAGAAGACGGTTATCGTCTGGATAACGCGACGATCCAGCGGCTCGTGGCGGATTTCGCTAATCGCGTCGTCAATGTATTTGGTTATGATGGTGTATTGCTCGTCGTAGAACCTATTTGGAATGACAATAGCGACGACTTCTTAGACCTACTGCGCATGGTACGCGAGACCATCGGCAACGATGCCTTACTCGCTATCGCTGCGCCGCCAGATTGGACACCTGCCGAAGCGGACATCCCCATGACAGACCTCATCGCACCGGGCACAGAATGGGACCGCGAGTTTAAGCAACGCATCGCGCTTGTCGGTGTCGATCAAATTGTCGTACAAGCCTACAACAGCTATCTGACGATACCCTCAGAATATAGCGCATGGGTGGCGTATCAAACCACGACTTGGGCGGAAGCCATCGGCGACCTCGGCACCACTACCAGAGTCATGATGGGCGTGCCCACTTATGCCAGCATCGCCCCCGCCCACGATGAACGCATCGAGAACGCGCAGACCGCCATCACCGGCATACAAGACGGCCTTCTCGCTGCGGAGGGCTTCGCTACGGCGGTACAGGGCGTGGCAATCTATGCGGAATGGGATACTGAAGAAATCGAGTGGAACGTCATCCGTGATATGTGGGTCACTGAATAACGATGGCCGCTTTTATCCGCATCCTCAAAAATGGCACACTGCATCCGGTTGATTACACCGCCGCATCGTTGAGCGATGCGACACAGCATGAACCCGATGACGGTATTTACACCGTCACCAACACCTACAAGACTGACCATGCGCTCAAGCTCGATGCGCACTTCGACCGCCTGGCCGACTCCGCTAAGCGTGCCGACATCCCGCTACAGCTTGACCGCATCGCCTTACGACGTGCCCTGCATCAGATGATCCATGAGGCGAACATGGGCGATGTACGCTTTCGTGTCACTGTGCCACGCCACGCGGATCACATCATCATCACGCTAGAAGCGTTCAAACCGCCAGCAGAAGCGATGATCGCGGCGGGGGTGCGCGTCATCACCGCGCCCAACAGCGCCCGCACGCACGCCGCTACCAAGACGACAGATTGGATGCACCGCCGCCAACAGATCGCCGCTCGCTTGACAGACGGCCTCTACGACGCAATTTTGCTCGATGCTGAGGGCTATATGCTGGAAGGTCTCGGCGCGAATTTCTACGCGATTATCAACGGGGAACTCCGCACCGCTGGTGATGGTGTGCTGCCCGGCATCGCACAGCAAATTGTCTTCGCCGTCGCACCGGACATCTTGCCTGTACGCCGCGATGCGCCGCATATCAGCGAATTACCCATCATGGATGAGGCGTTCATCACCAGCAGCAGCCGGGGCATTGTGCCTGTAGTGGAAATTGACGGTCAACGCTTAGGGGATGGCACCCCCGGCCCTAAAACGCAAGCCCTCCTCATGGCGTATCGCGCATGGGTAAATGCACACTTGGAGCCGCTTTTGCCGTCGTAATTGCGGATTAGCATATTATCCCTACACTAGAGTCAATGACTATTGATCATAAGGGAGACCATGCTATGCCATATTATCAGTATCCGCTCAAATTGCGCTTTAAGCTCATCGCTCTTGCCCCGCGCATCATCGTAACCGATGCTAGCGGCCAAGAGGTGATGTTTATCAGCCAGAAGACCTTTAAGCTCCGCGAGGACGTGCGCGTTTTCGAGTCGCAAGCGAAGGAGCGTGAACTCTTTAGCATCCGTGCGGAGAAAATTATGGACTTCAACACGCGCTATAACTTCACCTATTCCCCCAAAGATCAGCTTATCGGCAGCATCAAGGCCAAGGGCTGGCGTTCAATTTGGAGCGCAACTTACTTGATTGATGACCCCGACGGTACGACAAAACACGTCATCACAGAGGATAATCCCTGGGTTAAAGTAATGGATGCGTTATTCTTGCAAATTCCGTTTATTGGGGCGCTGGCCGGGTATGTTTTCCACCCCAGTTATACGCTGTATAGTGGCTCTAGCCGTGATAACTTAAACCAACCCTTGATGCAGATCAAAAAAGAATCGGGTTTCTTCGAGGGCGTTTATAGCATCCACAACTTGGATGAGAGTGTATCGCAAACGATAGAAATGCAGGCCATTTTGAGCTTTGCGCTGATGGTACAGTTCATGCGCCGCCGGGGTTAAACAGACGATCAACTTTCGGCCATCAGGCCGCTGATGGCTGAAAACAAGCACCACAGATGCTTAATCCAATGCCTTGAACACATACACCCCATCGCGGATTTCGTAGCGGGTGCCATGTGCATGATTAACCAACGCATCACCTTCACGGACGAGATCGCCGCCCGTTTGCGGGCAGATAAATAGCTTTTCCGCGTCAATGGCGGTATTATCCGTACCGTTGGCATCGGTCATGTTATGCGTAAACACACTTGGCGAATACAAAGCCCCGGTCATCTGGGCGATGCGATCCAACCCGGCCAGCACGCTCACAGGTAGCAACCGCTTGAGTAGACCGAGGCGGAAGTATGACACCGGAATACGTTTATGTGTGTTGAAGCCCGTCTGTTTTAACGTTTGCGCGATGTATTCCGGGTGAAAATCAAAGTTCAGTTCGACAAATTCAACCGGATCATGATCGTAAGGACGCCACGCTTGGCGACCGAGCGCATAACGCAGCATCGCCTTGAGATTGCGCTTACTGGCGAATTCCAGGATGAAGGCCGCCTCCGGTGCAAGTACCCGGCGTAAGCCTTGCATAAACAGCGGCACATCCGCAAAGTGATGCAACACGCGAATCATCGTCGCCGCGTCGAACACACCCTCGCGGAACGGCAGCTTATAGGCATCCGCCGCCACATAGATAAAGCCGTCATCCCCGTACTGCTCACGCGCATAGACCAACTGCGAGAACGAATAATCCAGCAACACCACTTGATCGAACATCTGATATTCGTTAGTAATGCGGCCAAAACCCGCGCCGAGTTCCAGCAAGCGCCGCCCGGACGCAGGCAACCAACGCTGCAAGACCGCCCGTTCTACGCGGTCTTCATAAGCACGCCCTTGCCCTTCCCAAAAGTCCGTGCGGTAGTTCGAGCCTTCGTAATCTATGATGCGCGGTGTTTGTGTCATCTACTTACCCCTCTATCCATCATCATGGCGGGCATTGTAGCAGGGGCTACCCGCGCTAACCATCCCCGCCCGGCAAAATGCCTTGATCGGGGTTCGGTGTATCCGTTGGCCTCGGTAACGCCGTCGGGAACGGGTCTTGCGTTGGCGATGGGAACGCCGTTGGCTGCACCGGGACATCAGTAGGCTGTTGCATTGGCGGTTGTTCCGCTGGTGGTTCCGTGTCCGTCTCAATAATGCCTTGATCTTGCACGCCAGTATTGACAGGCGGCGACGTATTCGGCGCGGATTGCGCATCGCCTGTTATATCCGGCGCAGCGTTCGGTGCCATCAACGCCCCTAAGCCGTCACGGAAGAAAATCGGGTCAATGCCCATCGCTTCAAGTTCGGCTAATGCCGCTGCGTTGATCTCGAACGGGCCGCCCACTTCATAGATGTCCGGGCGGATTTGCTCGTCCAAGAAGGGCATCCCCCCCACATTAACGATGCCCGTCTGTAAGGGGATATTATCAGCAGGCACAACTTCCGTATAAAGATCATAGCCTAAGCCCGCTGTCGTGGAATAGCCCGACCAGGGTTGCACACTGTAATCATTCGGCGTGAGCAAATTCACATCGCCTTGCAGCACATCACCGGCAAACGGCAAGACCTCATCAAAGCCACCGGGCAAGTTATTCAACGCAATGGCTAACGGCTCAAGCTGTAAGCGGAGGTTATTAGCCACATCGTGCAATTGTGTCTGTGATAGTGGAATAACCGCTCGCACATCCAGTTCAATGTCAAGCGGTTCGTCAACCTCCACATCGAGATCGAGCGACACCGGCAGTTCTAAGCCAACAGGCAACTCCAAATTGACCGCCGCGTTGACGTTATAAGCGTTGATGCCGGGCAAGTCGATCAAAGCGTTGACTTCCAGCGGCACCGGTTCCTGCAAGATAACCGTCGTGGTCGTCTTTAGCGGAATGTTCAATTCAACCTGGATTTGATCGCGTACCGGTATCGTCCAGTCAATCGTCGCTTGATCCAAGCCGACAAAGCTGCTGTGCAAGCCTTCGACCAGTGGTTCAGCAATTTGATTTTTGATTTCAAAGATTAATAGTCCGGCGACAATCAGCACCACGACTAGAACAATGTTGACGATGAATGAGAAAATGACCATAAACCGCCAGAAGGCGCGGCCAAGACTACCCAATACGCGCATAATGCCCCTGCTTTCATTGAGCAAACAAATTCTACCCAAACTATAACACCCACACTGGCACATGAGCAATTAAGACTGGTAATCAAAAAGGCGCGGAGGGTATCCATGCCTTTTGTTTTATGCTGATGACAGCACGTTGTTTTTAAAGTCCGGCATCCTTGCGGAGTGCGTCGGCCTTGTCGGTACGCTCCCAAGGCACATTGACATCCTCACGGCCAAAGTGACCGTAAGCGGCAACCTGACGATAGATTGGGCGGCGTAAGTCCAAGTCGCGGATGATAGCCGCCGGGCGCATATCGAAGTGCTTGCGGATCAGTTCCACGAGCTTATCATCGGAGGCTTGCCCAGTGCCGAAGGTTTCCACCGCTAAGGAAGTGGGTTGCGCCACGCCGATAGCATAGGACACTTGCAGTTCAAAGCGCGAGGCCAGCCCCGCCGGGCGCATATCGAAGTGCTTGCGGATCAGTTCCACGAGCTTATCATCGGAGGCTTGCCCAGTGCCGAAGGTTTCCAC
>DAOTTT010000316.1:0-3070 GCA_034437635.1 Anaerolineae bacterium
GGTTTATTGTCCCAGGTCTTGGTGATGCTGGAGATCGTCAATTTGGCACAGGGTAGGGCATGACCATCGCTGCATTTGGCATTGTTTTTATCACGGCTTTTAGCATTACGCTTTTTAGTATTCCCGTTATGATTACCCTAGGGAGGCGATTGAGCATCACCGCTAAAGCAGGCGGTCGCCGCATCAACCAAGGTGACATCAGAGGTGTATCCAAGTTAGGCGGTTTAGCCGTCTATCTTGGGTTCACTACGGCTGTGCTTGTCGCACAATATGTCAATATTCCACGTTTTGACCCCGGCGAAATTATTCGCATTGTGGGTTTGTTGGCTGGCGGCACAGTCATTATTTTCGTCGGTGTTCTGGATGATATGATTGAACTTTCGCCTGTGCAGCTTGGCATCGGCCAGATACTCGCTGCGGGTGTCGCAGTTGGCTTCCAGATCTTTATAGAGACCATCAACAATCCATTGACCGGCCAGCAGACCGACCCTTGGCCGTTTATCGTCACCGTGACGATCAGCATGTTTTGGTTGGGCTTGATGATGAATACGATCAACTTTATGGATGGGCTTGATGGGCTTGTCGGTGGTACAGCATTAATAGCCGGTGCTATGTTGTTTATCAACAGTGCTTTTATCCTCAACCCGGCGCAACAAAGCGTGAGCTTATTACCGCTGGCATTGATGGGGTCAGCAACGGCGTTTTTATGCTTTAACTTCTATCCAGCGCAAATTTTCCTCGGTGGGGGTGCCATGTATATTGGCTTTACTTTGGGGTCACTCGCTATCATCGGCGGGGCAAAGATGGCAACTATTTTGCTGGTGATGGGCCTGCCATTGATGGACTTAGCTTGGCAAGTCGCTAATCGTCTGCGACAGGGGCGCAACCCAATGCACGGTGACCGGGGGCATGTTCACTTTCGCTTATTAGATATTGGGTTTAGCCAGCGGCAGATTGTTATGATTTACTATCTGTTTTGTGCGTGCTTTGGCGTTTTGACCCTCATTACAGCGAGCCAACTTTTTAAATTGATCGCTTTTAGCACGATGGTCTTGCTTATTATGCTTGGTTTTCTGTTGGTAGCGCGGCTCACACCAGAGCAAGAGACTTAGTCCGTTTCCGCGTCGTTGCCGCGTGAGGTATTAAAGCGGATTTCTGCGGTAGAGGTCACGACATCCGGGTTTTCCCGCTCAGGCCGTTTATTATCATCTTTGGGGTCATCATCAGGGCTTGGTAGCACCTGCAAATTCGGCTGCGTAATAGGCGTATCACCGGGCGCACCAGGGATAGGAAATGTGGTATTGTAAATTGTTGGCTTGCCACCGGATAACAACGGATTAGCCACGCTTGATTTACTGCTGCGACTTGCTGCACGTTTACGCGCCTTTACGCGCTCTTGGCGTGCTTCTTCCCGCGTCATGACAATCATCTTGCCATTCTTGAATGTAGCACTATCGCCTGTGATGTATTCGATTGTATTTTCTACCAGTGCAAGAATGCTAACAGCCAAAATATCGAAGATAACAATGATGATAAAAGCTGTTGATAAAATATTGAGCAGGTCTGCGACGGGGCCTGTCAACGCAGCACCGACAACTCGTTCACCTGTACCAAGCGCAAATAATGCGACGACGAAAGCACCTAACGCCCAAAATACCCAGCGATAATGCTTCACGATGCTGAAGTCAGGATTCATGGTGTTGCTGATGACGAATAACAAATACGCCCACAACCAAAAGTCACGGATGCTAGTTAATTGACGGACCGCCTCAGCGACGCTATCAAGTGACCCGTCAGCCATCATCGCAAGAACAGCGTCAATAGAGAAAATATTCTCCGCGATGAACAGCACAATGCCAAGTCCTACTAAAAAAGGCGCTAGGCGGATCGCCGCGATGCGCCAAGCACTTGCTTTTTTTGAAAGCCGGACAAAATCCAGCCGGAGTGTGCCAACGTCCTGCTTTTCCGGCCAGCGCATCGCTCGTTCTGCTCGAACGTCGAAGATGCCCGCTGCTAACCAGATGACAAGTTGGTTGACTAAAACGCCCGGCAAAAAGAAAGTATAGTAGAGTATGGTCGTCGTTTGGAAGTTTTTCGTCGTGAGCCAGCCAACCTTAAAGATGTGGCGATGCAGCCACATCTCCATTTGGCGCATGAAGTTGTACGTCACAACAACGCCTAAAGCGGCTAGAAAAACTCCGCTAATATCCAGAACGACTAGCCTTTCGCTTCCGCAGCGATGCGCACAAGATCGGTAAAGGCATCTACTTTAAGCGATGCACCACCAACTAATGCCCCGTCAATATCTGGCTGAGACATGTATTCCATCATATTCTCTGGTTTGACACTACCGCCATACTGAATTCTGACTGTATCTGCTACATCGCTGTAAAGTTCACGCAATGTCTCGCGGATTGTGCCACCAATGATGTTATTGGCGATCTCGCCGCTAGCGCTTTTACCTGTGCCAATTGCCCAGATTGGCTCGTAAGCAATGACAACATTTGCCATTTGCGCTGCTGTTATGCCCTCTAAGGCGGCACGCACTTGACCACCGACGAAAGACGCTGTTTCACCAGATTCGTTTTGCTCCAAGCTCTCACCGACCGCGATAATGGGTTTTAGATCATGGGCGAGTAATGCTTGCGCTTTTTTGTTGACCATCTCATCTGTTTCATGTTGATACATGCGACATTCTGAGTGACCAATGATGACATATTCCACCAAACCCTGTAACATCGCCGGGGCGACTTGCCCGGTAAAGGCACCGCTATCTTCCCAGTGAACGTTTTGTGCGGAAACTTTAATTTCTGTGCTTTGCAGCGCCGCTGACACGCCAGGTAGAGCGACGAAAACAGGGCCAACAACCCGTTCCACTGTCTTGAATTCATCTAACGCCGGGACAAGTTCTTTGACAAAACTTACGGCTTCGTCAATGCTTTTGTGCATCTTCCAATTGCCCGCAATAATCGGTGTTCGCATGAGCGATTACTCCTGTCTGTTTGTAGTATAAGCAAAATTACGCTGTTAAAGGACAAACATTATTTGTCTTTTAACGCGGCTAAACCAG
>DAOTTT010000317.1:0-4066 GCA_034437635.1 Anaerolineae bacterium
CATAATGGCGATAAACGCCACCGCCGGGAGCGTTATCGCAGCGGCAAGCGCCACGTCATCCGTTTCTGGTGCGGTCTGTCGCGGCCAGAGTTGCCCCCGGTTTTGCCATAGATGCCCTAATGCCAACCCTGTAAATAACACTGTTGGCAACACCATAAAAATAGTCAGCAAAATAAAATGAACAACCTTCGCCCCACCCTCAAGGTCATAATCCGCTGTGAGGACGGACACCCACCCTTGCAGCGGATAACTGGCAAAATTTGCGGCGGGATAATCCGACGGCGAATCACCCAACCATAAATGCAAAATCTGCCACCATAAAAAGTAGGCCAGCAGCGGTGCAGCGGAAAGCAAAATACCCCATCCCCAACGTCGACGATTAAGCACAGCGTGGAGCGATAATCCACCAGCGACCGCTAAACCTATCTCTTTTGTCAATACGGAAAGCACGAGCAAGAAAACCGTCCAGCGATAACGCTTTTTGCTATATGCCAAGATCGCCAATAGCCCAAAGGTGTAACAGAGCGGTTCTGTCAATGTAAAGCGCAGCGCGAACAAATTCCCCACCCAGATCACATATAAAAGCCCGTAATAGGCCGATGCCCCCAGCGTAGCCAGCAGATACCCCAGGACACCCGCACCAACGCTCAAAGCGGCCACATTGAGCACAAGCAGCGTCCAGGGCACGAGGTCGCTTTGCCATAGCGCCACCCCCCGCGCCATTACCGGATACATAATCCGCTGGTAGCGGAAGGACGGCCCATCAATATAGGGGACGGCTTCCACGCCATCACGAGCAATATAATACACGAATTGGCCGTCATAACCGGTTGTGCCGCCCGCTTCTTTAGGGATGCCCTCGCTAAATTCCGTGCCAATATGAGGAAAGCCCAAGACACCATCAGGATGATTGACCAAAACCATCACTGCGAACCCGGCAGCAACTAGAAAGGCCAACACCCCGGTGATAAACGCACTCCGTCGTCTTTTTTGCTCTTTAAACGTCATCGCTCCCCCTGCCAAACAAAAAGGTGACCTGTCATGAGGTCACCTTTTTTACCTAAAAACAATGGGCGTTATTATGCCAGATAATCGCGCAAATTGTGCGCCAAGCGCGGATGACGCAGACGGCGCAACGCCTCTTTTTCTAATTGACGAATACGCTCCCGGCTCAAACCAAAGCGATTGGCGATCTCTTCCAGCGTGTGCGGTTCGCCACCACCCAGGCCAAAGCGCAAGCGTAAGATGTGGCTCTGGCGCGGGGTTAATTCCGCCAATACTTCTTCGATTGTCTCTTCTAAGAGATGCTGTGTCGCTGATTCCACGGGGCTTGGGGTGTCTTGATCTTCAATAAAATCGCCAAATTCGCTGTCACCATCTTCACCAACCGGGCGCTCAAGCGCGATTGCATGTTGGCTAGCATCCATCATACTGCGGATGGTATCGGCGGGCACGTCCATCTGCTCGGCGATTTCTTCCGGCGTTGGCCGACGGCCTAGCGTCTGCTCGAGGGATTGCGCCGTGCGGTACATCTGGCGGATGCGCTCAGTCATGTGCAGCGGAATGCGAATAGTGCGTGTCTTCTGCGCGAGTGCGCGTGTAATCGCCTGGCGGATCCACCAAGTCGCATAGGTACTAAAGCGATTACCGCGTTTGTAATCATATTTATCTACAGCGCGCATCAAGCCGACGTTACCTTCTTGGATGAGATCCGGGAAGGGCAAGCCTTGCCCCATGTAACGCTTGGCGATACTCACTACAAGGCGCGTATTCGCCCGACCAAGATGCTCGCGGGCATATTGGCCGTCGCGTTCTAAACGCTTAAGTAAGTTGATGCTTTTGTTGCTGTAGTTGGCATATGTTGATGGTCTTTTGAGACGTTCGGAGGCTTTGCAGCCGATTTCTATACGTTTGGCGAGGGAAATTTCATCATCAGCGGTGAGCAGGGGTTCTTGTGCCATTTGCCGAAAATATAACCCAACCGGATCATCTGCGGAAACGGCGGCGATGTCACCTATACTTGGGTCGCGTATGATTTCACGCGGTTCAAAATCGCCCTCAGTATCTTCACCTTCTCCCAGACGCGGCGCACCATCGCCTTCGTTACGAAGTTCAATGCCTAATTCATCTAGCTCATAAATAATATTTTCTAAAGATTGTGCGTCATCTATTTCGTCGTCGAATACCTCTAGCACGTCGTCGAAGGTGATATAGCCACGTTGATCGGCCCGGTTTAAGAGTTCTTGGATCACGGTATCCCTCTGTAAGCTCTGTCAAAAATCACCGAACAATATTTTGCTTCAGCATCCATAGTGTATACTGAAAGCGTTTTTTGTGCTTTGTGTGCTCAACACCTCCCCAATGGTGTCGTGTGGAAAAAATTACTATTTGTATTGCAATCTTAAGATTAAAACATTCTCATTCTAGCATAGATTTCACGAAAATTTAACTTAGAACAACATAAATGCGGTGCTGAATTTTGTACAAAATTGGAGATTTATAACACATTTTGTAGATTTTGCACATATTTTTTAACCAAATATCACAATAGTTATGTAAGCTATGTTAGCGTGTCTTTCATTTTTAAGATCAGTAATTGCAGGCGATTACGGCTAATCACCTCCGGTTGAAAGACGGTTGTCCGTGTGAATGAAAGCAGCGCCAAAACACCAATTGGTGCCACACATACCGCTATGGTATACGGCAAAGCGACAACCAGGGCAAGTAAAATCCCTGCAAGGACGGCCAAAGCAAACGCATTGACCCAAAATGTTTTATCCATGATCGCCGCATCCCCCATCACTAGAGCCGTTTGTGGATCCGCCCAATGGATGAAGTACCCGGTCAAGAGCACCTTGGTGTAATTCTTGCGATGCACAACCCCACCCCGGCGAATGCGCAGGGTCAGCGGCAGATCATAATGCGATTGATAAAGCTCAAACCGCACTGATCCATCTTTGAGCCGTTTGAGTGATAAGCGTGTGCGCATCAATAAAGAGGTATGCTGTTGGGCAAAGAGGTGTAAACGTTGCGCACAGATCAACGGTGGATAAGAAGCCAGAAAGTTAATCGACGACATGATATAAGCAGGAAGACGCGATGACACGCCTTCCTGATCCTCATTTAGTCGCCTTGTGCAGCTATACGTTCGTGATGCAGGTTAATGTGATTGAGCTTGGAAAGTTCGCGGACTTGCTGGTCTGCGCGGTAGCTGCTGCGCACCAACGGGCCACTTTCTACCCACTTAAAGCCCAATTCCTTACCGATTTCGATAAACTTATCGAATTCTTCCGGCGTATAGAATCGTTCGACTGGAAGATGTTTTTTACTCGGTTGCAGGTATTGCCCAATGGTGAGAATATCCACACCTTCCGCCGCGAGATCGTGCATGACCTCTACGACCTCATCGAAGGTTTCGCCCAAGCCGACCATAATGCCGCTTTTCGTCAGCACTAAGGGATCCATCTTCTTGGCATTGCGCAAGGTCGCCAGCGCCCACTCGTAGTTATCTTGCGGTTGCACTTTCTTGAACAAGCGTGGCACCGTCTCAACGTTATGATTCAGAATTTCCGGTTGGGCATCCATGACGATCTTCAGCGCGGTTTCGCTACCTTTAAAGTCCGGGATCAACACTTCAATTGAGCAACCCGGTTGCAATTGGCGGATGCGTTTAATCACCATAGCGAAGATCGGCGCACCGCCGTCGGCGCGTTCATCACGGTTGACGCTGGTAATCACGACATGGCGCAAGTTCATCGCTTTGACAGATTGCGCTATGCGGTTTGGCTCTGCCCAATCTAAGGGCGATGGCCGCCCCGTTTTGATGTCACAAAAGCCACAAGAGCGGGTGCAGGTATCGCCCATCATCAAGAAAGTGGCTGTCCCGCGCCCCCAACATTCGCCAATGTTCGGGCATTGGGCTTCTTCACAAACGGTATGCAGCGTTTTGCTGCGCATAAGTTTACGGACGTTTTCGTATGTCTCGCCACTAGGGGCTTTGACTCTAATCCAGGGTGGACGACGACGCGGATGGTTCGGGTCGGGCTGCCACCCTGCATCGTCCCCT
>DAOTTT010000318.1:0-7615 GCA_034437635.1 Anaerolineae bacterium
ATCCTCTCCGGTGGTTTCTGTGCCCCATCGTTGGGTAAAGCCCACTCGCCGTTTCTCCGGCTCAAGATGGCTGATGCGCAAGCTCAGGCGATCACCTTTTTGTACATAAGAGTACGGCTCTTTGAGCGTGCCGTCGCCCATTTCGCTCAAGTGCAACAATCCCTCAAGGCCGTTATCCAGCGCGACAAACGCGCCGAAGTCAACGACGTTGGTCACGGTGCCTTCAACCAATTGGCCTTCGTGATAACGCTTTGATACATCCTCCCAAGGGTCAGGCAACAGGCGCTTACGGCTTAAAGCAATGCGGTTCGACTCCCGATCCAAATTAAGCACGTAAACATCAATTTTATCGCCCACAGTCAGCACATCATGCGGATGATCCACACGGTGCCAAGCCAATTCGCTCACATGGATCAAGCCATCTGCGCCGCCCAAGTTGACGAATGCGCCAAAGTGCCGCAGCCCGGTGACTGTGCCTTGTACGACATCGCCTTCTTGGAGTTCGGCAAGCAAACGCGCCTTCTGCTGTGCACGCCATTCTTTTTGTGCTTCGCGCTCGCTGAAGATCAACCGCCGCCGATCTTGATCGACCTCAATAACCTTAACAACTAACTCACTCCCGATAAGGTCGTTCCACGCTTCGCGGCGATCCGCACCGGGCGGCACAGAGGTCAAATGTGAGCTTGGGATGAAGCCTTCCAACCGCCGCCAACGCACCAGAATACCCCCGCGATTATGCCCCGTCACCCGGACATCATCCACTTCTTCGGATTTAAGCAATTCCCGCGCCCGTTCCCAGTCATAGCGTTGTAAACCCATGTTGATCGAGACAATGAGGTTATCGTCTTGGTCACGCGGGTTAAGGACATAAACCGGAACTTCGTCGCCTCGCTTAAGGCTACTTCGATACTGGTCATCAAGGCGCTCTAAGTCTTCTGAGCGCACGATGCCATCTTGTTTGGCGTTGAGGTCAACAATGACCTCGCGTTCGCGCACCTCAAGGATGACAGCGTTTAATATTTCCCCACGTCTTAATGACGAGGGCGAATATGACGGGTCTTCGTCTAGCAGACGCTCAAATTCTGACATTTCGTTGTTCATATTTTCCAGATCCGCATTCGAGGAAGCCATATAACACTCACTAGCGTGGGCTTAACGCTCACGCTGTCTCCTTTCTCGGTGGTGACAATCAAAACAGTTCATGCGATGCCTAAGTCGCTTCAATTTGGTCAAGCCAGTCTATCTCAGTCTGGTACTGCCTTAAAATATAATCCACCACCCAGATATGGCGCGGATTATCAAGCTGATGACGCTGCGCACGTAATGCGTGCATCCGCTGCGTCACTTCATCGCGCCGGGTGACAATTAAGGGCTGCAATTTTTGCCAGCTTAGGTCTGCTGCTAGATAAATTTTTAATAGAAATTCACGCCGAATTTGATCGGCGGCAGCGGGTTCTTGCAACCATTGGTCAAGCGCTTGTTTACCCTTGGGCGTAATCGCGCAAATTTTCTTCGTCGGACGACCATGTTGGGTCACCTCGTCTACGTCAATTGCGCCTTCTTGATGTAATTTGTGCAGCGTTGGGTACAGTGTGCCATAACTTGCACTGGTTACATCGTTAAGGATTGTTTCGACCCGCTTTTTAATATCATAGCCAGTCATTGGCGTTTCTGCCAATAAACCTAAAATCAAATAGCGATGAGACATAAGCATATAATCTTTCTGGATTGTATGCGCAGTATATCTCGCATTGATATAGGCTTACAAGCAGATTACGTTTTGTTCTTGTACGAATATTGCAACGTACACTTAACGTTATACGGCCAAATAAAAAATATGGCAAATGCGCTATAGGCAAATTATAACAAAAGTATCCCGTTTTAAGCCAAATTTAGTTGGTTTCTGGCGTTGGGCTACGCATCCCCATCCCCCGCAAGCCCCGGTCTACTTCCCAGGGATAAACGACATAGGCATCCGTCACATCAGCGTAATAATCCGGCTCCGCCCGACTAAACAACGACCGATAAGGGTTGAAGTGAAAAACACATGTAAACGGCTCTGCACCAGAAGCCTGCACGCGCCCCTTAACGGCGGTACTTGTGCGCCCGCTCCCCCACACATCATCAACAATCAACGTGCGCCGGTCTGCGAGCAAATCCGGCACAGGAAATTGCAAAAATGACGGCCAAGCCATCAGTTGCGCGTTATCTGTCGATGGAAAATCAACGGCTGCCGTAAGAACATGCTGCACATCAAGCGCCTCCGCCAGCAGGCCACCGGGGACAATCCCCCCGCGTGTAATCATCACCATGGCTTCAAACGGCCCAACCGCTTGCAACTGTGGCACCAGCTTATCAACCAGATTATCCACATCTTCCCATGTCAGTAATTTTGTTTGCATTAGGCCGCCCCCGTGTCATTGTATTAAAGAAGACAGGTCTAAGGGCTTAGACCTGTCTTTGCGATATTATACGCGAAGTTGGGCGTTGAATCCAATTTAGAGGAGTTCTGCGATGCTCTTGGCCTGTGTAAACAGGGTCAAGTAGTCAGGGCCACCAGCTTTGCTGTCGGTGCCGCTCATATTAAAGCCGCCGAAGGGATGCACGCCGACAATCGCCCCAGTGCATTTACGGTTAAAGTAGAGATTGCCGACAAAGTATTCACGGCGGGCTTTTTCCAGCCGTTGACGGTCGTTGCTGTAGACCGCCCCGGTCAAGCCGTAATCAGTGCCGTTGGCGATGTCGAGCGCATCGTCATAGTCTTCAGCACGGATCATCGCCAGCACAGGGCCGAAGATTTCCTCTTGTGCGATGCGAGCATCCCGCGCTACATCGGCAAAGATGGTCGGCTCGATGAAATAGCCACCCTCTGGCGTGTCAATGCGCTTACCACCGATTAGCAACTCGCCCTCTTGTGTGCCAATCTCGACATAATCCATGATTTTCTTGACGGCATCCGTATCCACAACCGGCCCCATGTAAACATCAGGGCTATTGTCTGTCGCGCCGACCGTGATCTTCTTCGCCCGTTCAACGACCTTTTCCTTGATGGTATCGTAAACATCACTGACGATGATCGCCCGGCTACCCGCGCTGCACTTTTGCCCCTGGAAGCCGAAGGCACTGGCGACAATACCCGCAGCGGCAGCGTCAAGGTCGGCAGTCTCATCGACCAACACCGCATCTTTACCGCCCATTTCGAGCACCATACGCTTAAGCCACTTTTGCCCCGGTTGCACCTTGGCCGCTTTTTCATAGATCTGCGTACCGACTTCACGCGAGCCAGTAAAGGCGACAAAGCGCGTCTGTGGATGCTCGACCATCCGCGCACCGACCACTTCCCCCGGCCCTGTGAGGAAGTTCAGCACGCCAGCAGGCAAACCGGAAGCCCAGAATAGTTCGGCCACCTTCCACGCGATGAACGGGCTTTGCTCCGCCGGTTTCCACAAGACTGTATTTCCAGAAACCACCGCTGCCGCCATCATGCCTGTCGCAATCGCACACGGGAAGTTCCAGGGCGGGATAACCGCGCCAACACCCAGCGGAATATATTGTAGGTCGAGTTGTTCAACGGGGTATTCGTACAACCGATCGGAGCTATCCGCGAGGCTGACGATTTGACGGGCATAATATTCTAAGAAGTCGATAGCCTCAGCGGTATCAGCATCGGCTTCTACCCAGCTTTTGCCGACTTCAAGCACCATCGTCGCGCTAAACTCGTGCTTACGACGGCGCATTTCCGCAGCCACACGCAGCAGATACCGTGAGCGTTCTTCAGCGGCGGTATGACGCCACGTTTTAAACGCCTCCGTCGCCGCTTGCATCGCCTGGTCAGCGTGCAAAGCAGAGCCGTTTGCAAAGTTGCCGATGACCTCAGCAGGACGCGCCGGGTTCACCGAGGCGAAGGTTTCTTCTAGCTCAATGCGCTCACCGCCGATCACCAGCGGATATATGCGGCCTAACTCGCTTTTCACGAGATCAACAGCAGCCTGGAACGCTTCGCGGTTCGCTTCTTGGCTAAAGTCGGTCAGCGGTTCCGGGGTATATTCACGCAACATAGAACAAGCTCCTAATCTTATTTAAGATATTTTGCCCTATTATAACGTATTTACGCTGTATAATCTGCACAAATTACAACAATTGGTTCGCCTTGGTAGCGTGTCAGCACCAAGGTACGCGAAACATCGCCCTTGAGCTTTAACTTGCGGATTAGTTCTTCTGGTGTAAGCGGAGAGCCGCGCTTTTTGACAGTCACTGTGCCGACGTTTTGCGCCTGTAAATACCGCTTAAGTTTTTTGAGGTTAAACGGCATCCAATCCAGCACTTGCCAACCCCGTACCCAGGCCGACGACGGCAAACTGTCCGCTGTTAGATAAGCGATTGTTTCATCCAGCATGGCCGCGTTGAAGTGCTGCACTGCGTCTTGTACCAACCCCGCACGGATCAACGCCGGATCAGGCTCTAGCAACCACGCACGCGGCGCATCAATCGGTATATCTACGGGTGGATGCTGGCGCGTCCAAGTCAGCGGTAGGCGCTCAGGCTGCAATAAAACAGCTACCGTTCCCGCCTCAATGCCATAACACAGCAACGCTTCTTTAAGGTCGCCTGCTACACTGATAAACTGAATTTGAGCCGCACCCACCTGCGTAACATCCACACCGGGCGCAACTTTCGCCAGTTTAAACGGCGCATCATAGCGCGTGAGCGTGTCCAATGGTGGTTGATAGCGGTGCACATCGAATATACGCTTGCCGTTTGCATCGCGTCGTGCCGGGTCGAAGAATATACAGTCAAATGTCGATGATGGTGTGTAAGTCGTCACATCGTCCACAATAACCGTCACGTTATCATACCCCCACACACGCGCATTATGTTGTGCCATCGCCGTCCGCAGTGGATCGCGCTCAACGCCGGTGACGCTGGCCGCCTGCCCCGCCCAAGATAAGCTATCCGCACCAATGCCACAGCATAAATCCAGCACGGTAGACGGTGAAAATTGTGCGGTGCGGTACGCCCGCACCAGCGGATCGCTCGCTTGTTGTAAGGCATCATCGGTAAAAAACATCTGCGCCGCTTTATCGCCAAATTTCGCCGTCGCCTTTTGGCGTAAATCCGCTTGCGTCAACGCCGCACTGACCTGTTCCATACTGTAGCTTTTGCGCAATTCGGAGACGAGTTTAATGCGATGTGCATCGCTTAGGTCAGCCTCGGCCAACAACGCCAACAGGCGCTCACCAGCGGGCGATATGAGAAAATCCAGAAGGGTATGAGCCATTGCTATTCGTCGGGGGCTTCTGCGGTGTCTGGATCAATGGCAATCAGCATAGAATCAGCATGATCTAACACACTCACAGCCGGGTTGAGCAATACGGGGTGTGTCCAAGTTTGTGCCGTTGCCTTGCTGAACTTGCCTACTTTATTGATGTCTTTAATTTTACCTGCCAAAACCGCAGGCTGCATAAAACCGACCGCCTTGGGCAAACTGCTAAACGCCAAAAGCGTCGGCGTATTATCTATGCGCACTGCCAGCGCCGACCATGTAATCGGTTCGTCAGGCTGCAAGCGCCAGACGGGTTTATTCGGCATTTGTTGAATCAGCAGATGGACATAACGCCCACGATACGTCGCTAAATCCAGGCGGTCGGCATCATCCCCGGCCACTTGTTGAATCCGTTGGAGGGTATCAGCGGTATTATGGCGCTTTTCACCACGAATGAGCACACCACCATCAGTCAATTCTTCAACCAAAATGCGGACATATCCCGCCGCTTCGAGTTGTGCGCCGATCTGCCCCGGCGCACGCCCTAGCGCATTAGCGACGATCAAACGCCCACCAGGGCGCAAAACCGCCAGCGCCGCCGCCAGAAAATCCGCATTGAGCATATAATCAACCGCCGTGACCGCATCAACACTTTCGGCGGGATGCATCCATGTAGCAACTTGCCCGCCCACACTAAGCGGCAGCACATCCGCCCGTATCGCTTGTAGGTATGCGCCGGTTTCACCGTTGATGTCCAACAGCTTGAGTTCTGCCGTGCTTGGGGGCAAATGCTTTCGCAGCGCCTCTAGCAGATGATTACTCGGCGGCATCTTCAATCAGCGCGATGAGTTCTTGCCATTCTTCTTCAAATAAGTGCAAGGTCACGTTGCCTAATTCTAGGTGATAAACCGTTTCGCCATCGGGTTCTTCTGTACGCCAGGCGATATAATTTTCTGTTTCCGCTAACGTTTCGCTCGGAATTTCATCACTCATGCTGTTTTTTCCTCAATTGTTTTGCGTCTAAATAACGATTGTACACCGCTATATAAGCGGCTGACAGGGGTGCGGTGTACGGTCATCTCATAGGGTTTAGGCGTGGGGAATGGGTCAAAATCAAAAAGTTTACCGTATAAATATTGCCCGAAAACACGCGCCGTTGCCGTGAAGGGTGCCGCCAAAATCACACCTAGAGCGCCACCTGTGCCCGCACCCGCCAACACTGCGATCAAAACGACCACAGGATGCAAGTCGAGGCTACCGCCCATCACACGCGGGACTAGATACATCGCTTCCAGTTGTTGGATGCCCGTCCAAACGATAATCACCACCAACGCATAACTCAACCCAGATAAAAATGGTAGTGTGGTCGATTGCGACACAAGCGCAATCAACGCGGCAGGGATTAGCGCCAAAAACGGCCCTAAATTCGGGATGAATTCCAGCAGTCCCGCTAACAAGCCCAATATAGGCGCACTCGGCAAACCAAGCAACAAGGCCGCAATGTAAACTGTCGACCCCACCACAACGCTGAGGATAAGCTGCCCACGCAGATAAGCGTTCCATACGCGCCCAAGCTCATATAACAAGCGGCGCATATCCCCCTGGTAAGATGGCGGCGTTAAATTGACCATATGCCCGATAAACTTATCACCATCACGCATGAGATAGAAGATAATCAACACTATAAACGACAAGTTCACCGCGATGTTGATCGCCCCACCCAATACGCTAAATGCTGGTCCAGTCAATGTCCCCAAGAAGTTGCCCAAAAGGCCGACAAAGTCAAAATCGCCGGAACTCACCATGCCATCTAAGCCATCTTCACCGATGACCTGTTCAATGCGATCTAACGGGATCACGGGTTCGCCATCAATGAGAATAGGGTTACCGTTAAAGCTAATTGGGCGGCTCAATACCGCTTCTAGCTCAACCTCTATATCTTCAAAGAACGTCGGCAGGTTACGCCCAACTTCAGCGAGTTGATCGACTAAAACGGGGATAACCACGATAAAAGCCACGACGATTGACATAATAAATGAACTAAAGGCCAGCAAGACTGACATCGATCGGATTTTAAACGGCAAGAAGCCAAATATCCGCTCGTCAAAGAAGTTCACAAGCGGCCATAACAAATAAGATAGTAACACTGAAACCACGAGCATCGGAATGATGTCAAAAAAGGTGAAGAGCGCAAAAGCAAGCACAGCCGTTACGAAGATCGTGACCATTCGCTTTGTACGCACACTCCATCGCGCCGATGACAGTGACGGTGGCTTTTTTACCACAAGGCAAACCTCAGATGCTTAAAACTGATGAGATTATTCTACACTAGTAGTCTAGCAAACGTTAATT
>DAOTTT010000319.1:0-5217 GCA_034437635.1 Anaerolineae bacterium
GCCGATTGCCTCGGCGCGTTCGCGGGTTTCTTCGTCTGCCGCTGCCGTGAGAAATACAATGGGAATATTACTCAGGCATTTATCTTTTTTGATCGCCTCGAAAAAAGCGAAGCCGTCCATCTCCGTCATGATGACATCGGTAATGATGATGTCCGGTTGCCAGTTTGGTGCAGCCCGTAGCGCGTCTTTCGCCGCGAGATACCCTTGTACATCATGGCCGAATAATTCGATGATTTCGGCCAAGTTATAGAGAATGTCTTGATGGTCATCAACAAGAAGAACTTTAGCCATTTTTTACCTTATGATTGATTTTAGTACCATGATACTACTAAATGTTATTTAAATTCATTAGAAGTTAGAAAAAGGTTTATGTCTGACGAAAAATTAGAGCACGTTTTGTTCATTGAGTCCGAGCCGCAACTTGCCGGGATCGTCAATGGGATTTGGCAACTCGGCGGCATCATGGTTGATCTCACGGTGTTGCCCTATTACCCGCAAGTGCTGGACGACACCGCCGAATTTGCGTTTGCGATGGTGGCTTATAACCCACCGTCGGATCGTTTGAGTCGATCCGAAATCTTATGGATGGCGACACTTGCGCCGATGATGATCTTCTCGGTAAAGGATAAAACCGTCGAAGGTGAGCATTTAGATGAGATCGTCACGTTTACCCGCCGCTCGGATGCGCACCACCGCGTCATTAACTGCACGTTTCCGCTTTTGCCGCACGAGATTATCGAGCGCACCCGGTATTTGATGGCCTAGTTACTCGCATCGGCTCAAAGCCGATGGCTGCATAAGTATCCCTGTCCACGCTATCTTGTAGTCGTACCGAAAGCTGTAAGCACACCCCATTATCCGCTAGAATAGCATCGTCTTATGTCCAAAATGGAAATTTAAAATGGAAATTCTTGAAACACAATTAAATCCTCAAGATGAACGCTTTAAACGCAACGATGCCCATAATCGCACCCTCGCCGCAGAACTCCACGAGCGGCTAAACACGATCTACCAAGGCGGCGGAGAAAAATACCAGCAACGCCACACGGAGCAGGGTAAGCTCTTTGTGCGGGATCGCATCGACAAGTTACTAGACCCTGGTAGCGCCTTCCTGGAGATTGCGCCCTTGGCCGCGTGGGAGCTTTACGACAGCCCCACCCCATCGGCGGGTGTAGCCGCCGGGATTGGCCGCGTGAGTGGCGTAGAATGTCTGATCGTCGCTAACGATGCCACCGTGAAGGGCGGCAGCTATTACCCGATGACGGTGAAGAAGCATCTGCGGGCGCAACAAGTGGCGCTGGAAAACAACCTGCCGTGTATCTATCTCGTGGATAGCGGCGGCGCGTTCCTGCCTATGCAAGATGAAGTCTTCCCGGATGTGGACGACTTCGGGCGCATCTTCTACAACCAGGCGACGATGAGCGCGGCAGGCATCCCGCAGATCGCTTGCGTGATGGGTAGCTGCACCGCTGGCGGCGCATACGTCCCGGCGATGAGCGATGAAACGGTGATCGTCAAAGGCACTGGGACGATCTTCCTCGGTGGGCCGCCATTGGTCAAAGCAGCGACGGGCGAAGAAGTTACGGCGGAAGACCTGGGCGGCGCTGATGTCCATACGCGCACCTCCGGCGTAGCCGATCACTACGCCGAAGACGACGACCACGCGCTGGAAATCGTGCGCGGCATCGTGGCGACACTCAACCTTAAAAAGCGCGTTGACCTCGACCTGCGCCCGCCGGAAGACCCGCTGTACCCGACTGAGGAGCTTTACGGCGTGATCCCGGCCAGCTTCCGCGAGGGTTACGACGTGCGCGAGGTCATCGCGCGGATCGTGGATGCCAGCGCATTCCGCGAGTTCAAAGCCAATTACGGTACGACCTTGGTCACCGGGTTTGCGCGTATTCACGGCTATCCTATCGGCATTATCGCCAATAACGGCGTGCTGTTCAGCGAGTCCGCGCTGAAGGGCGCACACTTTATCGAGCTTTGTACAGCGCGGAACATCCCGCTGTTGTTCTTGCAGAACGTCACCGGGTTTATGGTGGGGCGAGAATACGAAGCCGGGGGCATCGCCAAAGACGGCGCGAAGATGGTACACGCTGTCGCTAATGCGGCTGTGCCTAAGTTTACTGTCATCATCGGCGGGAGCTTCGGCGCGGGTAATTATGGCATGTGTGGCCGGGCGTATTCCCCGCGCTTTTTGTGGATGTGGCCGAATGCACGCATCAGCGTGATGGGCGGCGAACAAGCCGCAAACGTGTTGCTGACGATCAAGCGCGATCAACGGGCGCGGCGTGGCGAACCCGATATGGACGACGACGCGCAAAATGCCTTTAAAGCGCCCATCCTGCAAAAGTACGAGCACGAAGGCGAACCGTATTATTCCAGCGCCCGCCTATGGGATGACGGCGTGATTGACCCGGCGCATACCCGGCGCATCTTGGCCTTAGCCTTAAGTGCTGCGCTCAATAAACCAACGCAAACCACCCAATACGGCGTGTTTCGTATGTAGGCGGCCTAATTCGGAATTTCTTCATAAAAAAACAACACTTACGCCTGTCTTAATTCAAAATCAATGCTATGCTGAGAACATAATAGATAACATGCAGAAAGCGAGAGCGAAATGGTTGCTTACGAAACAACAGAACTCGGCCCACACATCGGCCAAAACGTAGACGAATTTACACTGAAGGATTGGGAAGGCAAGTCATACTGCATCTGCGATATGCTCGGCGAACACGGCTTGCTCTTGGGCTTTATCGGTGACATCTGGCACGCGACCAGCGTGCGGCGGATTTTGTGGCTGCAACATCACATGCCGCGCTTCGCCTTGATGGGTGTCCCGGTGGCGTTGCTCGTGCGCGACCATGCCAGCACGCTCTATGGTTTTTATATCAGCAGTCCGTTGCCGGTGCCTTTCCCTATGTTAGCGGACGAAGAAGGCACCGTACACGCGACTTATCGCATGGATAGTCACCCCGGCTTATTGTTGCTGGATAACGAGCAGGTTTTGCGGCAAAAGTGGATGATGCCACCGGATCGCGTCTGGCCGAAGGCCGGGGAGATTGCCCAGGCAATTAACCGGATCAGCGTGACGTAAAGCCGATTTTAGTATGCGTCCCGTCGCAGAACGGCTTGTTCCTGGCACGGTAGAAGTCACAGTTGACTTTACGTTGTTTAACGGTACAATGCAATTCGCATTTGAAAAATGCGTCCATGCCATAGACCGTAGGTGGGGTATGTTAGCTTACAGCCTTCAGCAATCAGTTTTAAGCTGACAACTGAACGCTTATCATAGAGAGCTTAACCCCCTTAATTCCCTACAGAGGCAGAGGCAAAACTCCCTTCACTAAACAACGTTGGGCGGCCTTTGCACTTGTGCAGGCCGCCTTTTTCATTGCAAATTTTACAGGAAAGGAGGAAAAGCCCTTGCCCCATACACGCGCACGTAAAGAAGAGTTAGTCGCGCAGTATAGCGACCTACTGGAAAAATCTAGCGGGTTTGTGATCGTCAAGTTTGCCGGGTTATCCGTCAAGGAAACGCAGCAACTCCGGGCGAAAATCCGTGAAGCTGACGGGCAGTACATAGTAGCGAAGAATACGCTGATTACCAAAGCCCTAGAGCAAAAAGGCTGGCCTGTGCCCGCTGACCTGCTCAATGGCCCGGTGGGTATTGCATTCGGCCTGGAGAACATGCCCGGCGTAGCCAAAGCTGTGCTGGAGTTCGCCGAGGACAAGCTGATGGAAGAACGCATCAGCGTCTATGGTGGTGTGATGACAGGTGAAGTCATCGATGCCAAGCAAGTGAAGGCCGTTTCTAAGCTGCCGTCGCTGGACGAACTGCGGGCACAATTGGCAGGCTTGCTCGTTGCCCCGGCACAAGGTATCGCCAGTGTCATCAACGCGGCGACCGGCCAGGTGGTTAACATTATCAATGCCTATGTGCAAGATCGACAGGGCGGCGACGAAGGCGAAGCCGCTTAAGCGATAAAAACCCAAATCTATAAACGAAAAATAACGCGCAACGCGCGGTTGAAGGAGTATAAAAATCATGGCCGATCTCGAAAAGATTGTAGAAGACCTGTCTAACCTGACCATCCTCGAAGCAGCCGAACTCAAGACCCTGCTGGAAGAAAAATGGGGCGTTACCGCAGCTTCCGGCGGCGGCATGATGATGGACCCGAGCATGATGGCGACTATGGCTGGCGGCGCTGGCGCGGCGGCTGAAGAAGAAGAAGTCACCGAATTCAACGTTGTGTTGGAAGATGCCGGTGCCAAGAAGATCAACGTCATCAAGGCCGTTCGTGGCCTCACCAGCTTGGGCCTCAAGGAAGCCAAGGAACTCGTCGAGAGCGTCCCGAACAACGTTCTGGAAGCCGTCGGCAAGGACGTGGCCGAAGAGGCCAAGGGCAAGCTGGAAGAAGCTGGCGCGAAGGTCAGCATCAAGGGTGCGTAAGCGCACGACAGCGTTTTAGGCTTTTCCAGAGAATAAACGCTTCGTGAGTGGTGATCTCTTTGCCCTCACCCCCCGCCCCCTTGTATCTCTCCCGAACGTGCCTTCTGCACTGGGAGAGGAGGAGAAAAACGCTTTTGTAAGGTAACTACTCAGGTATGCTCTGATTTGCTTACTGCCCCGGTTCAAAACCGGGGGCTAGCACAGTGCAGCGCATGTATGCGCCGCCCGTAAACGGGCTATTCAGCGCGAAAGATCAATTTTATACAGCCCGTTTACAGGCTTCCTAGCGTTTAATGTAGCCATCGGCTTTGAGCCGATGCAGGATATAGGCTTTACCTGAGTAGTTACTGGCGGTGTTGCCAGGGTTAGCGGGTGCGTGGGTGGATGCGACGACAAACCCCGTGCGGATGGCGTTTAACACGCCCTGGCCGTATCCAGTCGAGACGCTGACAATCAACCCGGCGCTGGAAGTCATCGGGCCTTTTCTGCTGATTTTGTTGGCTGGAACGGTGATGATTTATGCATTGATGGGCGGGTTAGCGCGACGAAAGGCATAACGCCGCTTACTTCTCCGCTTTGCCGCTGAACAGGTCGAGCCATTCGTTGACTTCATCGGCGCTCAGTTTAACGTCCGCTGCTTCGCTCACGTCGGGTTTGGGCGGGGCGGGTGGACGACGCAACAGCGCGACAAAATCTAAGGATTTGAGGGCTTGCATCCGGTGGCGGCGGGCGCTGGCAAGGACTTCGTTATCGGAGGAAAT
>DAOTTT010000320.1:0-8037 GCA_034437635.1 Anaerolineae bacterium
GGCCGTCTTTACTGGTGATGCCGCCGCAGTCGGCGCAGATGTGTTTGTCGTTATCGTCATGGTCGCTATCATTGTGGGTGCAATGGTCGTGCCATACAGCGCCCAGCAGACCTGGCGCAGCTTTATCATCTTGCAAAAGTACCGCACCAACTGTGTCGAACAGCACACCGCTATCTGTGAAGTTCAATCTATCCAAGGCAACGATACGGTAATCTGCCTTTACTTCGATGATGACGGCCCGTGCTTTATCCTCCCTGCGGATACCGTCGAACCCCTCATTCAACCGGGGCAAATCTACACCGCCTACTATCTAGGTGATGTCTTGCTTGCATTCGAGCGCACATAATTTATGGCATGGCGAAAAGTGATAATCGTTATCGCTGTCATCGGGTTGATTAACCTGGGCATTGCCGTCTTCGTTTACTTCAACATTTACAATGCGCCCAGTGACAGCAATGACTGGATCGCGCAATGGTTCAACCAACCGGAAGCCCGCGCACAACTGGCGACAGACAACCTGCAAACCTGTAACGATGCCCCGTTTATGTTGCCGTCAGCGGGGTTCATCGGCTTGCTGTATGGCGACCCCGCCCGCCCCTATAATGGCCTACGCCGTCATACGGGCATTGACATCTTCGGGGATGGCGAACCGGGCGAAGTGCCCATTATCGCCGTGTATGATGGCTATCTCACCCGTGAGGCAAGCTGGCGCTCTACGGTAGCTATCCGCCATGATGACCCCTTGCAACCGGGGCGCACCATCTGGACATACTATACGCATATAGCCGATGTCAGCGGGGCGACCTCATTCGTCGCAGAGACGTTCCCGCCGGGCACACACGAGGTATTCGTGGAACAAGGGACGGTCTTGGGCTATCAAGGCACGTATAGCGGCGGCGGCCCGCCGATTGGCCTACACGTACACATGAGCATCGTAGAAAGTGACGAGAACGGCCAGATCAAAAACGAAGCTGACCTGAGCAACACGCTAGATCCGTCGCCCTATTTTGGCCTCCCGCTCAACATTGACAGCTTACCCCCACGCCCAATCCGCTGCGAGAGCTAATGATGGATATTATCACAACAGAAATCGGCGCGGGGCGTGTGCGTGATCGCTATACGCTCACCTTGCCCGCCGTTGATGCCAACGCCTACCACGATGCACAGATTACCAATTACGGCACAGATCATCGCTTTACCCTAAAGCCCCCACTCCGCTTGACGCTCACCGCGTGGGCGACGGATTTACGCGGCGGTACGGCGGGGTTCGGCCTGTGGAACCACCCCTTCGCGCCGAACGAACGCCGCCTACGTTTACCAAAGGCGGCATGGTTTTTCTATGGTGCGCCGCCCAATAATATGGCGTTAGCGCGGGACATCCCCGGCTATGGTTGGAAGTGCGCCACCATCGACGCGGCAAACTGGCGTTTTTTGTCGCTGCTACCCACCGCGCCGCTCGGCTTCGTGTTGATGCGTTTGCCCGCTGCTTACCGTCGATTATGGCCGTTCGGTCAACGTGTACTCAAGGTCAGTGAGCATTGGATCAGCGAGCATATCCCCGCGCAAGCGCACACGTACCGCCTGGATTGGCTGCCGGATCGCGTCATATTCGCCATTGATGGCGTAATCATCCACACCGCGCCTATCGCGCCACGCGGCAAACTGGGGTTTATCGCCTGGGTGGATAACCAGTATGCGGTAGTCACCCCACAGGGGCAATTTGATTTTGGCCTTGTGGCGACAGACTCACCCGCTAATCTGATGCTTCAGGATTTGACGCTTGTACCACTACAGCCACAACATGCACACACGCTTTGATCTTCCGGCGTGATGTATCCCGCCGTGCCAAAGGCCAAATTCGCATAAAAGGCGAAGTCTTCCAGGTACGGGATAACCGCCGTGCCGGGGCATTGCGTCCAGTCGTTAAAGTCCCGATGCCCGGCAAGGTGCGTTAAGGCTAGCGTGTCCGCCAGCCAGCGCACTAATTCCCGCGTGGCGCTAATCTGTGCCGCCGTCGGTTGGATCTGTGTAAAATCCCCTAGTAGGCACACGCCGACGCTGCCGGTGTTGTAGCCGCCCACATGCGTCCCGCGTGCGCGGATGTCGCGCCCACCGTAAACGACACCATTCTGCCCGACGAAATAATGATAGGCCACATCCGCCCAACCACGATCATCACGGTGTGTCTTCTGGATTTCTAACAGCGTGGATGTTGTATCCCCGGTGTCGATCACTGAATGATGAATGACAACCGTCTGATAGGCTTCGCGCAAGGGGACATCATACATGCGCCAACCTTCCGGGTTAGTTTCGGGGTTATAGAATCCGTTTTCGTTGGGCGCTTGCGTATCCGGTGGGAAAGCGCCCCATAGTTCACGCGGGACGGCATCCGGGTAAAGCAGATGATCGACAGCATCCGGTGTGGGCTGCGGTGTCGCCGTGATGAACACCTGACGAGCTGCGGTAGGTTCTTTGTTGGCCGCTGCCATCAAAAGCCCGGCCAAGCCTGCCGCGCTGCACGTCACCGCGCCGACACCGCCCAAGCCCAAAAATGCCAGCATCTGCCGCCGGGAAAGCGCCGATTTATTGTGTTGCGTCATAGTCGATTATCCGGGTCAATTGTCTTTTCGCCACATCATACCATAACCCTACCCCCTTCTATGAATTGCCCGTACAATATACGCTACTCTTTACAGTTAGATATGGACAAAATCATGGCAAAAATCCCGTTTCGCACCCGTTTAGAACAGAATGCGCCCCTGCTTGCGGATGGCGCAATAGGAACGCTTATGCACAAACGCGGTGCCGCGATAGATGCCTGTTTTGACGCGATTAACCTCACGGCGGGCGATGTCGTCGTCAGTATTCATCAGGATTACATCGAAGCCGGGGCACGCCTCATCGAGACCAACACCTTCGGCGCGAACCGCTTTAAGCTCGATGAGTACGGCCTGGGCGATCAAGTCCGCGAGATTAACAAGCAGGCCGTGCAACACGTCAAAGCGGCCATCGCCAACACGGGCACCAAAGACGAGACATACATCGCCGGGGCTGTCGGACCATTGGGCGCACGCTTACGCCCGTATGGTCGCCCTAAAGAGGCGGATATGCGCTTTGCATTTGAGGAGCAGATCCGCGCTTTAGTCGAAACCGGGGTTGATGTCATCCTGCTGGAAACCTTCACCGATCACACCGAAATTTTAACGGCCATCAAAGCGATTGGGATCGTCCGCACGGGTTTAAACGTCGATTTCCCGGTCATCGCGCAGATGACATTTGCCCAAGATAATCAGACCTTACTCGGCCACCCACCCGCCCGCATCGCCCATGAGCTTTACAAAGCAGGCGTGGATGTGATCGGCGTTAACTGTGGCACCGGGCCGAGCCAAGTGTCCACCGTGCTCCAGCAGATGCACGCCGCCGTGCCTAACCTGCGCTACAGTGCCATGCCTAACGCGGGCTTCCCGGAGGCGCTGGGCGGGCGGGTGATGTACCCGGCCACTGCCGATTACTTCGGTGATTATGCGCTAACGTTCAAAGCTATCGGCGCGAATATCATCGGCGGATGCTGTGGCACCACGCCGGCGCACATCGCCGCCATGCGCGATGCCCTGGCCGACCCGATGCGCTCCGTCCCCGCGCTACAAGTGATTGAATCTGAAGTTGAGCAACGGGGCAAAATTGACCATCATCCAACGGAATTGAGCAAGCGCCTAGCGGAAGGCAAGTTCACCATCACCGTTGAAGTCGCGCCGCCGCGTAGCTTCGCCGTTGATAAGCTGGTGCAAAGTGCGCGAATGCTGCGCGAGGCCGGAGCCGATCTGCTTGACGTGGCCGATACCCCTGCCGCCCGGATGCGCATGAGTCCCTGGGCGGTGGCGCATGTGTTGCAATCGCAAGTCGGCATGGAAACTGTGCTGCACTTCCCGACACGCGGGCGTAACATCTTGCGCGTACAGGGCGATCTACTAGCCGCCCACGCGATGAACTTGCGTAATCTGTTCGTGACAATGGGCGACCCCACCAAAATCGGGGACTATCCCGACGCGAACGACGGCTATGATATTGTCCCGTCCAGCTTGATCGACCTCATCAAGCACAAGATGAACAGCGGCGAAGATATGGGCGGCAGTTCCATCGGCCAGCCGACCGCGTTTACGGTCGGCTGTGCGCTGAATA
Organism: Anaerolineae bacterium; assembly: GCA_034437635.1. GTDB lineage: Bacteria > Chloroflexota > Anaerolineae > Aggregatilineales > Phototrophicaceae > J038. The sequence continues at coordinate 4,180 of DAOTTT010000320.1, forward strand.
TGTTCGCTGATGACATTGACCGTGAAATCCGTGTTTTGGGTAAAAAGCTGGCAGCCGGGGCGGATTTCGCCTTGGGGCAAGCGGTATTCGAGCCGGAACGCATCGAAACGTTTATCCGCCGCTATGAAGAAGTCAACGGCGAAGCGTTTAACTTGCCCGTGCTGATGGGCATTATACCGTTATACAGCGTGCGCCAAGCAAAATTCTTGCACAATGAAGTGCCGGGTATCAGCATCCCGCAGCATTTGATGAAACGCTTGGAGGATGCCGGGGATGATGCGCCATACGAAGGCGTTAAAATTGCCCAAGAACTGCTACAGAGCATCCAGGGCATGACAGCAGGCGCGTATATCATCCCGGCATTCGGTAAATATGAACTCGCGGCGGAAGTCATTGACGCGGTGGCGGTCGTCCGTTAAGGCGGCGGTCGTCCGTTAAAGCGGCGGTCGTTTGCTAAAACGTATAAGGCCCGGTCATCGCTGTGTGGGGATGGCCGTCTGCGTCAATCCAGGCGATGGGCATATGCGCCGTTGTATGTGACGCGCCATAATCGCCCGCTGTATTTAAGGCAATTACGCCGACCTCCGGCGATGGGATGTGCGCTGCAACATTGTTGACCGCCGTCACAGCCGCATCAAGCGCAAGTGTGGATTGAGCGATCATATCGACGACGGTCTTGCTCAACAGGTGGCGCATGATGTTCTCGCCGATCCCGGTTGAACTCGCGCCACCATAGCGATCATCCGCATAGCCGCCCGCGCCGAAGATCGGCACATCACCCACACGCCCCATTTTCTTATGGGGTGATCCGCCAGTAGAAGTCGCGCTGGCGATATGCCCTTCCGCATCGAGTGCTACTGCGCCAACCGTGCCGTGCCCTTGCCGTGCCGGGTTGCGTTGCTTGAGCCGTTCTTTAAAATCGCAGAATTCCTCTTCAGTCACAAAGGTGAAATTCGGCACTAACGGCATCGCGTGTTCTACGGCGAGTCGTTCCGCACCATCAGCAATAAAAAAGCGATGGTCGGTCTGCGCCATGACCAGCCGCGCCAAAGTAATCGGGTTTTTAATCTGCTTGACCCCAGCAATCGCGCCAAAATCGCGGGCGGTGCCATCGGTGATGAGTGCGTCCATCTCGACCTCACCATTATCGTTTAAAAAGCTGCCGACACCGGCATCAAACAGCGGATGATCCTCAAGAACAATCGTCGCGCGTTCGACGGCATCCAAGGCCGTGCCGCCTTGCTGTAGAACCATCCATCCGCTGATGACGGCATCGTGCATCCCCGCCAGGACTTGGGCATGATTGTCTTTTTCCCAGGGGCCAGCCCCACCATGTAAAATCAAGCGTGGTTGTGTGCGCATTGTCGTTCGCCTTTCCGGTTGGTAATCTGTGACTTATAATAGCACTATGACACATGAACGAGAGGTGAATACTCGTGTTAGAAGATATTGTTCTCAATCCAATTCTGATCTTATTGGTGTTTGTGGGGATATTTATCGGGTTCTCGCGTTGGGCAATCAGCAAAAAAGAGATACCCGGCTGGATACTCGGTGTATTGATCGGCGTATTTTTTATCATCTTGTATCAAAGTGCCACAGGTAACGCCGCTGACGCAGAAGCGATCGAAGAAGCCGCCAGGCACGAAAGCACATTGTCATTCCTGCAAATTCTCATCCCGTCTATTTTAGGGTTGTTCGCCGGGTTAGTCAGCTTGGCGGTGGCCGCAATTGCTACACGCACCCGCACCCGCGAATCCGTGACGGTGGCGGTCATCACATCGCTGCTGATTATCGTGATCTTTCTGCTCACGGTGCTGGAAGAAAACACGGTGCGGATGTTCGGCATCTTTGCGATGGCCTACGGTATCGGCGTATTAGGGGTGTTCGTCTTTGCTTCGCCTAATGGCGGCAACGGTGACAACAGCATCGATAATACCCGCGACCGTTACCGCGACCCCGGCGACATCCCTAGTGCGGATAGCAACCGGGCGCAAGAACGCTTTGATAGTATGCGCCGCAAGTATACAGACCGTCAATGACGATCCAGCAGGCCGCCGATCGCCCTACGCCTGGGTATGCCCACACCCGGCCTTGTGATATAATGCCGCCGATATGTAAGAGGTTTGAAGGATCGAACAATGCGTATACCGGGGTGGTTGCTGGCTTTTTTGAGCGTCGGCACGTTGGTCTTTATGACGGGCCTATGCAGCTTTTTGAGCTATAACGTCGTCAGAACAGCCGTGATTGATGCCGCAGACAATGGCGTACAAGTCCCATCCGTCGCCGAGCTTGTCGATTATTTAATTGACCCGCCGGAAGCGGGTGAAGTGCTTGGCATCGAACCATTAACTGTGCCGGATACCGGTTCGCAGCCCCAAGTACCAGAATTTCAATTACAGCCAACCAACACGCCCGATCCCATTGTACTGACACAAGCAGCAACACCTGTTCTAACGGCGGAGGCCACCCCAGGCACCAGCATGACCGCCATTCCGTTAAGCGAGTATCTCGGCGGTGCCAATGCCGCTGAACCTGTCGCCGCTGTGGAAGCCCCGCCCTGGCAAGGGACTGATCGCATCAACATTTTGCTGATGGCAATTGACCAACGCGGTGACGAAATTTTTGAAGAAGCCTTCCGCACGGATACGATGATTGTCGTCCAAATTGACCCCATCCGCCGGACGGCGGGTGTGCTGTCCTTCCCGCGTGACTTATGGGTGCGCATCCCTGGCTTTCAATCCAGCAAGATAAACAACGCTAATTATTTAGGCGATAACGCAGAGTTACCTGGCGGTGGCCCAGCATTGGCTATGGAAACCATGCGCGAGAACTTCGGCCTACGCATCAGTTATTATGTGCAATTTAACTTTAATGTCTTCCTGCGCATTGTGGATGTCATCGCGCCGAACGGCATTGAAGTCTGCATCTCAGAAGAAATTTACGACCCGAAATATCCCGACGGTGGGCGCGGCACCATCATCGTGGAGTTCCAGCCGGGATGTCAAAACCTCAACGCGGAGCGGTTGCTGCAATATGCGCGTACCCGTGCCACCCAGGGCGGCGACTTCGACCGCAACCGCCGCCAACAAGAGGTGATCGCAGCGGTTCAGGCGCACATCCTCAGCACAGGGGGCGTAGGTAATATCATTGGCAGTATTCCGGCGCTCTATAACGAACTCGCCGGAGCCTACCGCACGAATTTATCCGTCGAGCAAATCTTAGCGTTGGCCGGGCTTGTCGCGGAAATTGGCACGGATAACGTCGCCTACGGGTCAGTTAACGCGCTGCATACATCGCCGGATCGCAACAACGAAGGACTCGACATCCTCGTGCCGAATTACATCGCCATTAACGAGATCATCTCGCAGACATTCGACCCGCAATCCGATTTGAGCTTGGCGGACATCCGCGCCCGTGCCGCTGAAGAAGACGCGACGGTCAGCGTACTGAACAACACCAGCATCAGCGGCCTCGCCGGGAGCACGCGAGAATGGCTCGTCAGCCAGGGCGTTGATGTCACCAGCGTTGGCAACGTCCAAGAGCAGAACGAAGCCGCGACCACTATCATTTTAGATTACACGGGCAACACCTACACCGCCCGCCTGTTGGCACAAGTCATGGGCTTGCCACAGAGCGCCATCCGCCCCGGTGCAGGGAGTAATATTCAGGTCAATACGGATTTGGCCGTCGTCGTCGGCGCAGATGCAGAGCAGATCATCGGCGGTGGGGGTTAACTGCTCTTTTCTCCCGCATCATACAAATCATCAGTGGGTTGATAGTCTGTTTCAACCCACAACCGCTGGATAGCTTGTAAGCTATACTCACCGAAAGATAAGCGCGGAAGCCCCAAGCTTTAGC
>DAOTTT010000321.1:0-5928 GCA_034437635.1 Anaerolineae bacterium
GCGCCACCCGTCCAGCCGGTATTAACCAGCCACACTTGGACATCATGCTGTCTAATTTTGTCTTCCAGCAGATCGGCGTAGACGGTCGGGTGCAGCGGCATGAAGGGCGCACCAAAGCACGCGCTAAAGGTCGCTTGCGGCTCCTTGACCCCGGATTCTGTCCCGGCGACTTTGGCCGTATACCCATTGAGGAAATACGTCCGCGCTTGCTGCGGCGTGAGCTTGCTCACGGGGGGCAGCACGCCGAAGGCATCCGCTGTGAGGAAGATAATATGCTGAGGATGGCCCGCCTTGCCGGTTGTGCTGGCGTTAGGAATGGCGCTAATGGGGTACGAGCAGCGCGTATTCTGCGTGTAATGAGCATCGGCAAAATCCGGCTGACGGTCACGGTCAAGCACGACGTTCTCTAATATCGTGCCGAACTGCTGCGTTGCCCCGTAGATTTCCGGCTCTCCGGTCGGGCTGAGGTTGATCGTCTTGGCGTAGCAACCGCCCTCAAAGTTGAACACGCCGTCATCGTCCCAGCCATGTTCATCATCGCCGATTAGCGTGCGGCGTGCGTCCGCGCTGAGGGTGGTCTTGCCCGTCCCGCTCAGGCCGAAGAATACCGCGACATTGTCATCCGTGCCGACATTGGCCGAGCAATGCATGGGTAAAATGCTCTTTTGTGGCAATAAGAAGTTCATGACGCTGAAGATCGACTTTTTAATCTCCCCGGCGTAATGCGTGCCGCCGATGAGGATCAGCCGCTTGCTGAGGTGAATGAGCACAAAGGCACTGGAATGGGTGCGGTCTTGGGTCGGGTCGGCTTTTAAGTCCGGCGCATGAATAATCGTATAATCCGGCTCGAAGAACGCCCGATCTTCATCTGTGGGTTGAATGAACATATTCCGTGCAAACAGATTATGCCAGGCTTTCTCCGTGACGACACGCACCCGTAAGCGCGTATCGGGGTTAGCTCCGGCGTAGCTGTCTTGCACATAAACCGATTTACCCCAGAAGTATTGCTCCAGCTTTTGGTAAATCCAGCCGAACGCTGCCGGGTCAAACGGTTTATTCACGTCGCCCCAGTCAATCAGCGATTCGGTCTTAGGTTCACGCACGATAAAGCGATCATGGGGTGCGCGTCCAGTGTGGTCGCCCGTGCGGGTGACGAGTGCGCCGCCAGCGGAGACTGTGCCCTCCCCGGCTGCCAATGCATGTTCGTACAACGCGGCGGGGGTCAGGTTATGATGGATCTCGGTCAGGTTGCGCAGGCCGACATTGCGTAGCTGTTGGTAACGTGATGGAAAAGTCATGATGTGTTCTCCATTTGAAATCTAATTTCATGCGTTAGGCTACCCAGCGGCGGACAATCCGCCGCCGGGTTATGCGATGCCCTAGTCCGCTGGTGCGGGGGTGGGTTTATCGTCTTCAAACTGCTCGGTCTCGGTGCTGCCAGCCATCGCTGTTGTGGCGGATTGCCCAGCGGTGACCACCTGTTGCACGAGGTCGAAGTAACCCGTACCGACAAAGCCTTGGTGCTTAACGGCGCGGTAGCCATCGGTACGTTGCAGTTCAAATTCGCGGTCTTGCAATGCGGAGTAAGCCGTCATGCCTTGGTCGCGGTAAGCCGATGCCAATTCGAACATGGCCGTATTCAGCGAGTGGAAGCCTGCCAGCGTGATAAACTGGAATTTGTAGCCCATTGCGCCTAATTCGCGTTGGAACTTGGCGATGGTGCTGGCATCCAGGTTGCGGCTCCAGTTGAAGGACGGCGAGCAATTGTACATCAACATCTTGCCCGGATATTCCGCGTGGATAGCTTCTGCAAATTCACGCGCTTCTTCCAAGTCGGGGTGGCCGGTTTCCATCCAAATCATATCGGAGTACGGCGCATAGGCCAGGCCGCGAGCGATGCAGGCTTCCATACCGTGCCGCACCCCATAGAAGCCTTCGCCGGTGCGCTCATCGGTGATGAATTCGCGGTCGCGTGCGTCGATGTCGCTGGTGATAAGCGTCGCGCTGTCGGCATCTGTGCGGGCGATGAGCATGGTCGGCACGTCCATCACGTCGGCGGCCAAGCGTGCGGCGATCAGTTTGTTGATAAATTCGCTGGTGGGCACCAACACCTTACCACCCAGGTGACCGCACTTCTTGGCGCTGGAGAGTTGGTCTTCAAAGTGGACACCACCCACGCCAGCCTTAATCATGCCCTTCATCATCTCGTAAGCGTTGAGATTGCCACCGAACCCGGCTTCAGCATCAGCCACCATCGGCGCGAAGTAATACGTGCCGTCTTCCGGGTCGTTCATGTGTTGCACTTGGTCAGCACGCATCAGCGCGTTATTGATGCGTTCCACCATCTTGGGCACGCTATCGGCTGGATACAGGCTTTGATCCGGGTAGGTCTGGGCGGCGGTGTTGCCGTCGGCTGCTACCTGCCAACCACTGACGTAAATTGCCTTAAGGCCAGCTTCCACCATTTGCACGGCCTGATTACCGGTGATCGCGCCCAATGCGTTGACGTAATCTTCGGTTTGCAGCAGTTGATACAGGCGCTCGGCTGCCATGCGTGCCAGCGTGTATTCAATTTTCACGGTGCCGCGCAGACGGAGCACATCAGCGGGTGTATAGGGGCGGGTGATGCCACTCCAACGCGGGTTGTTCATCCAGTCGTGTTTGATTGCTAGTTCTGTCGTATGCATGAGATTTCCCCTTTTTAAAAAAAGTCAAGTCTGTCGTTTGTTTGTTAAGTTCGTTTATTGCGCTAAAGGTAGTGGGATACCGCACGCTGTAGCCCCTACCGGTGTGACAAGTCGCAAGAGCAAAGAGTCTATAAATGCGCTGCGTGCTGCGCTCCGGTATTTTAAAGGTCGTCGTAAGCCGGTAAGGTCAGGAATTCGACAAAGTCCTTATTGCGGATCATCTCGTCGAAGAGTTGTGCCGCGCGTTGGAACTTGCCGCCGTTAAAGCGGTCTTCGCCCACTTCCTGCTTGATCTCGTCCATGACTTCTTCAAAGAAGGTGCCATAGAGTTCTTCCGTTACCGTGCGGCCATCGTCCAGCGTGGCATTATGATGCAGCCATTGCCATATCTGCGTCCGGCTGATTTCGGCAGTAGCCGCGTCTTCCATCAGGTAATACAGCGGGACGCAGCCGTTGCCGCCAAGCCATGATTCCAGATATTGGATGCCGACTTTGAGGTTCCAGCGGAGGCCGTGCGCGGTGACGGTGCCGGTGCTGGGTTCCAGCAGATCAGCAGCGGTCACGTTCACATCGTCGCGCTGGCGGTCGATCTGGTTAGGTTGTGGCATGTATTCGTCAAAGACGGTCACAGCCGTTTCTACCAAGCCAGGGTGCGCCACCCACGTTCCATCATGGCCGTCTTGGGCTTCGCGCAGCTTATCCTGGCGGACTTTTTCCAGGGCTTTAGCGTTGGCTTCAGGGTCATTCTTGATCGGGATTTGCGCCGCCATGCCGCCCATCGCATGTGCGCCGCGCTTATGGCAGACTTTAATCACCTGCAAGGTGTAATTATGCATAAAGGGCACTGTCATCGTCACCTGTGCGCGATCCGGCAGGACGAATTTAGGGTTGTTGCGGAACTTTTTAATGTAGCTGAAGATGTAATCCCAGCGGCCACAGTTCAACCCGGCGGAGTGGTCGCGCAGTTCGTAGAGGATTTCCTCAGTTTCGAACGCGGCCAAGATCGTTTCGATCAACACGGTGGCTTTAATGGTGCCACGCGGGATGTTGAGCGCGTCTTGGGCATCGTTGAAGATGTCGTTCCACAACCGCGCCTCAAGGTGACTTTCCAGCTTGGGTAGATAAAAGTACGGCCCACTGCCACGATTAATCAACTCTTGCGCGTTATGGAAGAAGAACAGCCCAAAGTCGAAGATGCCGCCGGGGACGCGCTTACCGTCCACGATGAACTGCTTTTCGTCCAGATGCCACCCACGCGGGCGCACCATGAGTGTAGCTGTTTTCTCGTTGAGCTTATATTCTTTACCGCGATTTTCATCATAGAAGTCGATCTGACGGCGGATCGCATCGCGCAGGCTTATCTGCCCTTCGATCATATTGGCCCATGTGGGGGCGTTCGCGTCTTCGAAGTCTGCCATGAAGACCTTCGCGCCGCTGTTTAGCGCGTTGATGACCATCTTACGGTCAGTCGGTCCGGTGATCTCCGTGCGGCGGTCTTGCAGATCGTCCAGCACAGGAGCCACGCGCCAGCTATCATCCTCGCGGATGGTCTTTGTCTCCGGCAGGAAGTCGGGCATTTCGCCAGCGTCGATGCGCTCCTGGCGAGATTCGCGGGCGGCCAGCAATTCGTCACGGCGTTGGGTGTATGCCCGTGCCAGGGTTGCGACAAACTGTTGGGCTTCCGGCGTTAAGATTTCTTTGTACTGTGGCAGCATCTCGCCCGTTATTTCGATGGTTTTTGCTGCGGTTGTCATAAGATTTAACCTGTTGGTTGATGTCAATAAGGTGTGTTGAACAGACCGCTCCGCGCAGTGGGGAGCGCCTACATTTGAACTCTCTTGAATTTTTGTGCGTTTTAGTTGGTTGTTATAATGCGGCGAGCGCCGCTACACGTTTTGCTTTAGAAGACATTTTTAAGAACCCTTTGCGTAAGTTATTTTTCTTTTGTGAATATGGTTACAATGTACTTCATATGCCATGATTTTAAAACCGCATTGTGAAGGAAATAACGAGGGTTTTTTCCGACACTGTGTAGGAATTGAATCATCATTTGATTATGGAAGCGGTACCAGACGGGTTATATCGTCCAAATTTGCGACACAATGAACGAAAATCCCCGGTTTTTGCCGGGGATGGGGAGTCTATTCTTCTTCGGGGTTGAGGATGTTTTCAATCGCTTCGATCACATCCGGGGTGAGATTTACGTCCGCAGCGGCGGCGTTATCCGTCACCTGTTGGGTCTTGGTCGCGCCGGTGATGACGCTGCTCACGCCGTCATCGCGCAGCAGCCACGCCAGCGCCAACTGTGCGCGAGAAATGCCGAGATCATCCGCAATGGGCTTGAGCGCCTTCACCTTTTGGCTGTTTTCATCGGTGATGAAGCGTTTCGCCGCCCAATCTTCGCGGGCAAAGCGGCTGTCTTCCGGGATGCCGTCGTCGTATTTACCCGTGAGCATCCCCATCGCCAGCGGCGACCAAGGCACCACGCCGATCCCACGCGGGCGCGTCACCGGCAGGATGCCACCTTCCACACGCTCACGGTAAAGCATGGAGTATTGCGGTTGTTCCGTCTTGGGCAGATGCCAGCCATAGCGCATACACACCTCATAGGCTTCTGCGATCTGGTAGCCTTCCCATTCGGACGTGCCCCAATATAGCACCTTGCCTTGATTGATAATGTCGTTCATGGCGCGGGCTGTTTCCAGGATGGGCGTTTCCGGGTCGGGGCGATGACAAAAGTAAATGTCCAGATAATCCGTACCGACACGCTGCAAGGATTTGTCGATGCTTTCCATAATGTGCTTGCGAGAGAGGCCGCGATCGTTCACATCATCGCTCATCGGCCAAAACACCTTGCTGGAAATCACCAGCGTATGGCGCGGGTATTGCTTGAGTATCTCGCCGATTTGCTTTTCCGCTTCGCCTTTGCCGTAGATGTCGGCAATGTCGAAGAAGTTCATACCGCTATCGTAAGCGGTTTCGATCACATTGCGGGCTTTTTCTTCGGCCACTTTACCCTCGCCGAAGTTGATCCAACCGCCGATGGATACCGCACTGACCTTCATGCCGGTATCGCCTAAGTGTCGATATTGCATATTAAGCTCCTTATTTTGATGCTAACATAGCCTAGTCTAACAACGACACCCAGACAATCGCAAAAATATAATAGACTATATCGGAAACAATTCTTCGAACAGGCGGAGAGTTGAAATAGAGATGCCATTAAAACTCATTCAAACGC